>RFHL01000352.1 GCA_003696875.1 Bacteroidota bacterium
GATTATGTCTACCTCTGTCACCTCCCTTCGCACCCGCAGCCAGGCCGGCGTCTGGATTGGCCTGACGGTGATTGCGCTTTGGGCCGCCCTGCTTGCCTTTAACCTGAGTCGTCCGGTCGACTTCACCTCGCCGCTCCCCTATCTGCTGCTCCTGCTCCAGGCGCATCTGTTTACCGGTCTCTTTATCACCGCCCATGATGCCATGCACGGCGCCGTTGCCCCTGGTCGCCCCCGCCTCAACCACGCCATCGGTCGCCTGTGCACCTTTCTCTTCATCTTCAATTCCTACCGCATCCTCAAGCCCAAGCACTACCTGCACCACCGCTATGCCGGTACCGAGCAGGATCCCGACTATCACAAGGGACACCCCGGTTTCTGGCGCTGGTACTTCGACTTCCTGCGGGAGTACGTTACCTGGTGGCAGATCCTCGCCGCCGCGGTGACCTTCAATGTGGCTGGCATCTGGATTCCCAAGGAAAACCTCGTCCTCTTCTGGATCATCCCCTCCTTCCTCGCCACCTTTCAGCTCTTCTACTTCGGGACCTACCGCCCCCACATGGGCGAGCACCACAACCGGCACAACTCCAGCACCCTGCCACAGAATCACCTCTGGGCTTTCTTATCCTGCTATTTTTTCGGGTATCACTATGAGCACCACGACGCGCCCATGACCCCCTGGTGGCAGCTTTGGCGCGTCAAGGAAGCGGGGACGCATAGTCCTGACTCTGTCTAGTGCCCGGCGCTTAGACCCATGATGTGAAGACCCTGCGTAATGGAGGGCGTGACCCCGGATAGGCGCACCCGCACCTATCCGGGGTCGGGCTGCTCCGGGCTTCGGTCCCGCGCTGCGCTTGGGACTTCCCCTACGCATCCCTCACGCCGCCCCAAGCCATCGCCGCAGATCTGTTGGAACCCAGGCCGCTAGGCCGCATCGCCATATTTACGCCAGGCCCCGAGGACGGCGCCACCCAGCACGATCGACACAAAGGTGTTGCCCTGATCAATGAAGGCTAGCTGCCAGGCCTCCAGAGAAAACAGATTCTGGGTCAGGGATTGCGTGAAGAGAAAGGCCAGCCAGAGCAGCGCGGCACTCAGGGCTCCGATCTGAGCGCTTTCGATCCGCATCCGCTTGAATACCAAGGCCATGCCGTAGTAGAGCACCACGGCCCCCAGAAAGGCCACCAGGTAAACCATCGGGTTTACGCTCTGGGCTTCTTCGGCCGTGAGGCCATTGAAGTCCAGCCAGGGCTGGGCAAAGAGGCCGTACCAGCCGGCTGAGATGGGCATGTAGACCACCGCGAGCAGGATCACGGCAAGGTGATTGATTTTGAGTTCCCGTGTCATAATGATGGGATGAAGAGGGTGGAAGCAAAAAAGAAGCAGAGGGGTTGTGCGGCGCAGGGCCACCAGAAGATACGCCCTATTCCGATTGGCACAAAACCGTGGTGGGTCAGACAACGTCACCGGAGGAAGGATGGCAAGGGCCATCCGGCTCCTCCGGCAATGTGCGAAAGTATGAGCCGCCTGGCCCATACTGATAGGTTTAGGGGAATCCTTCGCCGGCAAGATAGATCGGCTTGGCTAATAAAACAAGCTTTTTGCTAAAAATTAATGCATATAATGCTTAGTTTTTTGGCAGAAGCTCATGGAGCACCCGGGCGGTCGCATCGGGTTGCTCGACCGGAAACATATGTCCCCCGGGCAGGGTCCGGACCTCCGCCCGCAGGCGGCGGGCGAGGGCGGCCGTTTCCCGCGGATGCGAGACCCCCTCGGTCTCGGGCACCAGCAGCGTGATCGGGATGCCCGCCGGCGGCCGGCCAATGCGCACCGGCGTATGCCGGAAAATGTCATACTCCACCTGCGTCGGGATCCGCAGGGTGAAGCCGCCCCCGGGGGCCTCGACGAGGCCCGCCTGCAGATAGTCCTCGAAGCACTGCGGGTGAAAGCGCTGGAAAAAGCTGCGCTGCGACCAGTAGGCCCGCGCCTCCTCCCGGGAGGCAAAGTGGTCCCGGCGGCGCTTGGCGCCGCGGGCGATCGGAATCGCCCGGCCCGACAGGCCCAGGCCCCGCACCATCCCGATGACCAGGCGCTTGGTCCACCCAAAGAGGGGGGGATCCATCAGGATGAGGGCAGAAAACAAGTCCGGCCGGAGGCGAGCCGCGCGCAGGGTGAGGACAGCGCCCAGGGAGTGCCCCAGGCCGATGACCGGCCCCTGGCCGTGCGTCTCGATATCGGCAATGAGTTCCTGCACCAGCGGGGCCCAGCCCCGCTCGGCGCTGTATTCGCCCAAGCCAAAGGCAGGGATCGCCTGAATCTGATGAGGATCCAGCTGCTGTAGCAGCTGTTGGTAGGTAGCGGCAGGGATGCCGTTGGCGTGCGAAAACTGGATAATGGCCATGCGGGGACGGGCGTGGAGATCTGCCGCGAACCTAGGGCCTTACTCGTACAATCGCAAGAACATCCGGAGAAGGGACTGCAACAGGCCCAGGCTGGGGGGCTCCTTGACTTCGTAGGCCGAAGCTTTGGGGGTCGACCAGCCGGTCGACGCGGGTTGGGAACGCTACTCGGTCGTGACGGGCGCGATATGAACGTTGCTATCGGCCGGTAGCGTGGCCTGCTGGTGAACATGGGTCCGGGCAGGCGGCTCAGATTGGGCCATCAGGGCGGGGGCGCTCAGGCCCTGGCAGAGAAGGAACCAAAAGGTGCGCATGGCAGGGAGGCTGAGGGCTTGGAAAGAGGAGGGGAGGAAGGTCTTTTGGCATAGGCGCAAAAATATCCCCAGAGGTTGTAATTTGCGCGGGCCCTGTCCCGGCCTATGGGGCAGGCAAAGCCCATGTTTTTACCTATGACGCCCCACGCTTTTATTCTCCGTGCCCGCGAAGGGAAGAATCCCTTCTGGATGTATCTGGTCGGCATCCTGCTGGTATTTTTGGCCAATATTCTTGGCTCCCTGCCCTATACCCTGGTGGCCAGCCTGCGCATGGCCGAGCGCCCAGTGCCCCTGAGTCCCGAAGAACTCACCAATCCCATGGCGCTGGGCCTGCATCCGGCCATTGGCCTCTTCCTGCTGCTGCTGTCCTTCGCGGCGGGCGTGCTCGCCCTTTGGTTCATGATGCGCTTCCTGCACGAGCGGCCCTTTCTGTCCCTGGTCAACATCCGCGACCGCTTCAACCTGGAGAAATTTGGGACGGCCGCGGGCGTTTGGATGGCCCTGATGGCGGGGTTTGAGCTCGTGGCCTATTTCATGGATCCCGACAACTATACCTTCACCTTCGAGGCCTGGGCCTTTTTTCCTACCCTGCTTGTAGCGCTGATCATGGTCCCCATCCAGACCTCCATGGAAGAGCTCCTCTTCCGGGGCTATCTGCTGCAGGGGCTGGGGCTGGGTACCCGCCGGCCCTGGCTGGCGCTGCTGCTCACCAGCATAGGGTTTGGGCTGCTCCACGGTGCCAATCCCGAGGTGGCGACCTTTGGCCCGCTCATTTTGCTGTATTACATCGGCTTTGGGCTGGCTATGGCCCTGGTTACGCTTATGGATGAAGGACTGGAACTCGCCCTCGGCGTCCACGCCGCCAACAATGTGTACGGGGCGCTCTTCGTCACCTTTCCCTCCTCTGCCATGCAGACACCGGCCCTTTTTACCCTAAGCGAATATCCCGTGACCCTCATGACGGTAGTCTGGGTGGTCGCCACCCTCATCTTCATCGGTTTTGTAGCCTACCGCTATCAGTGGCAGGACTGGGCCAAACTGTGGCGGCCGCTTGCTCCGGCCTCTCCGGCGGAGGAGCCTCTGGAGGAATGACGGCCGGGATTCCGGCCCGGATGTGTACCTTTGTTCGCTTTCCTATTCATCAAACCGGCTTATCTATGGCGATCGTGATCTTTGACGGCTACTGCAACCTGTGCAATGCCAGTGTCAGCTTCATCATGGACCGCGACCCCAAGCGGCGCTTCAAGTACACGGCCAACCAGCATCAGGCGGGGCAGGAGCTCCTGCAGGAACATGGCCATCCGCCCGAGGAGGTAGATACCGTTCTGCTGATCGACGAGGATGGCAAGCTCTACGACCGTTCCACTGCCGCCCTGCGCATTGCCCGCCACCTCTCCTTTCCCTGGAACCTGGCCTATGGGCTGATCATCTTCCCCCGGCCCCTGCGGGATGTGGTTTACAAATGGATCGCCCGCAACCGCTATCGCTGGTTTGGTAAAAAAGACACCTGCCGCATGCCCACGCCCGAAGAGCGGGCGCTCTTCCTTTAATGTTGCCGCCTTTCATGGACATCAAGACCCGCTACCAGCAGGGTATCGCCGCCCTGCAGACCGAACTCACCCAGGTCAACCGCCGTTATAACCTGCTCTCCTGGTCCCGCCTCGCCGCCTTTCTCCTGGGCGCAGGCTTTACCTGGTGGGTGTTTGGCTGGGATCAGCTGACCGGCCTGCTGGCCGGTGGAGGCAGCTTACTCGGCTTCCTGTACCTCATCAAGGTGCATACGCAGGTCGCCGAGCGGCGCTCCTACCTCCGGCAGTTGCGGGACATTCAGACAGCGGAATTGCAGGTCCTGGCCGGCAAATGGGCGCAGCGGGAGGCTGGTAAGGATCTGGTCGATCCCCGGCA
>RFHL01000353.1 GCA_003696875.1 Bacteroidota bacterium
AAGTCAGGCAATGGAACAAGATCAGACAAGGCGAGGGCTGCGGCGCAGCCGGGACGAGATGTACGAGGTGATGGCGCGCTATGCCGCGAGCGGCCAGACCCAGGCAGGTTTTTGTGCGGCTGAGGGGCTGGCCCTGGGGACCTTTCAGTACTGGTGGCGGCGCTACCGCCAGGAGAGAGGGGATGAGGCGGGTGGCTTTGTGGCACTGGTGCCGGAGGCACCGGCCGAGGCCGAGGCGGGGATCGAGTTGCACTACGGCCCGGTACGGCTACGGATGTGGGGCGTCGGGTCAGGGTACCTGGCCGATCTGGTACACAAGCTGGGGGCGGGATGCTGAGCCTGGGTGCCTCTCACCGGTACTGGCTCTACGCCGGAGCGGCGGACATGCGCAAAGGCTTCGATGGGCTATGCGGCCTGGTGAGCCGGGATCTGGCGGGCGATCCGCTCTCAGGGGATGTATTCATCTTCGTCAACCGGAGCCGCAACCGGATGAAGCTATTGCTGTGGGAAGAGGGTGGATTGGTGCTGTGGTACAAGCGGCTGGAGCAGGGCACCTTTGAGTTGCCACGGCCTGTGGCAGGGGCGGCCTCGGTCCCTGTCAGGTGGAGCGATCTGATGCTGATCATCGAAGGCGTCAAGCTGGCCTCGGTGCAAAAACGCAAGCGCTATTCACTGAAAAAAAGTACCTGATTTTCAGGGTAAAAAAGTGCCCTCAGATGCGGGAATACGCGATTTTTGGCGTATCTTGGAAGGGTGAATCACGCGCAGATCATCCGGAAAAAAGACCAGCAAATCGCCCAGCTGGAGGAGGAGAAGGTTCAGCTTGCGGATGAAAACGCGCAGCTCAAAGAGGAGCTCGCCTGGTTCAGGCGGCAGGTCTTCGGGCAGAAGCGCGAGCGCTTTGTTCCCACCGATCCGGCCCAGCTGAGCATGGACCTGGGCGTCGAAGATCGCGGAAAAGCCGAACCGGAGGTCGAGCGGATCAGCTACCAGCGCCAGAAGAAAAAGCCCCCGGCCCAGCCCACCGGCCGCCAGCCCTGGCCGGCCAGCCTGCCCCGGCTGGTGATTGATCTCCACCCCGAAGTCGATGACATCAACCACTACGACATCATCGGCTACGAGCTCACCGAAGAGCTGGAGTACCAGCCCGAGCGGCTCTATGTCAAGCAATATCGCCGGCCCAAACTGATGCGCAAAGCCAGCGTCATGGCCCGGGACGCGCAGCCCGAGCCACAGTTTGTCGTCGCCCAGGCCCCCGGGCGGCCCCTGCCCAAGCTCAGTGTAGGCACCCGCCTGCTGGCCCAGATCCTCTGCGACAAGTACCTCGACCACCTGCCGCTCCACCGCCAGATCCAGCGCCTGGAGCGGCATGGCGTCA
>RFHL01000354.1 GCA_003696875.1 Bacteroidota bacterium
CGCCGGGGAGGGGGCACAGGGCCCCGAGTTTTATGGTCAAGGCCACCCCCGCAGGGGTAGCATGAGGATCAAGTCATCGCGCCGGAAGCAGCGCCTTAAGTAAATAACGTATTTCTGGCCAAAAGGGTAGCCCGTTTCCGCTTTCCCAGGCCTACAAAATCAGGCTGTGCCGTCGCCCCAGAATCAGGTCCAGGTCTTCGGTCAGTCCCTGCTCGCCCAGCCCCTCCACCTGGGCCTCGGTGACCGGTATGCAATACAGCCGGTCGCCCTCTTGCAGCTCGGCCCGGCTGCGCCGGAGCAGGTCTTTCAGGACCTTGGGCCGGGGGTTGCCCAGAAAGACCGACTTCTGGATGCGCATCATCCCGATGGCTTCCAACTCCCGGGCCAGCCGGCTCCGGGTCCGGTTTTGGCTGATGTCATAGACCAGCAGGCGGATCATGATGTCGGGGCTTCGCTTTCTGACAGCAGCCACCCGGCCAACTCCCGGCCTGCATCCAGCAACACCTCCCGGCGCCGGCGTTTTTGCTGGCGATAAGACACCTTGGCCTCCATATACGCCTGAAAGGCAAGAATCAGGGTTTTTCGCCCCGCGTCCGTCAGCCGCACCTCGCCCTTCTCCTGTATCGTGGCTTCGGGGCCCAGCTTTTTTTGCAGGCACATCTGGACCGCCACCCAGTCGGCCCAGGGCCGGTAGGCCTCGATAAAATCAAAGCAGAGGGCCGGTCGCTGGGCCTGCTCCCGGTGAAAGAGCGGGACATAGGGATCCAGTCCGGCGAGGATGAGCGCCGTCTCGGCCTGCCGGTACAGCATGCCGTAGAGGTAATTGAGCGTAGCATTGAAGGGGTCCAGCGCAGGCTTGCGGCTGCGGGCCGGGAAGCGGTACGCTTTGGGGAGGTTGCTCCCCAGGGCCTGAAAGTAGGTTTGGGAAATGTTGCCTTCGAGCCCGCGCAGGCTGGCCGCCTGCTCAGCCAGGGTCCCCGTGCGGGGGGTCTCATAGCCCTGGGCCAGCATGCCGATCTGGGTCGCCGGTCCCTGTAGGCGCTCGGCCCGCTTGCCTTTTCTGCGAGCCAGCTTGTCCAGCAGGCGCTGTTGCGCCCGCGCCTTGCGCACCAGCTCGCCCTGCATCCACCCCAGGGCGGCCGCTTGTCCTGCCACCCGAAACTGGGCCCGCCGCACCGCACTGTTCCCGGCAAAGCGACCCGGCCACCAGCGTCCCAGCGGCTTGCCGGTACGGGATACCACCACCATCGGGATCTCGTGCTGCATAGCCAGCTTGATGGCATCGGTGCTCACCAGGCAGGCCTGGGTAAAGCAGATGCTGCGAACATGGGCGGCGCTCACCCGCTGGCTGCCCGCATCGGTCTTCACCCGAAACTGTTTCTTGGCCTGCGTGAGCCTGCCGCCGTAGCTGTTGATGAATAAGTCCATGATCAGCAGTTGTAGATAGGATGTTGCAAAGGGAAAAAGGGACCCCGGCAGGGGCTTAATTCGGGCCTTGCCCGCCCGGACTTTTCCGGCCGCTCTTCGTTCACTTCAGCTTAATGACCGACTGATCCAGCCGGTTTTGCAGCTTGCGACACGACTTATGGTCTTTGCCCCGGATGGCTTTCAGGAAGTTGATCTGGCCTTGTATGCTGCGGCGCAGGCGCTTGACCGGCTGCCGGGAAAAAATATCCCGCAGCAGCATGCGCTCACTGACCAGGGCTTCCAGGACCAGCAAATCGGCTTCGATCCCCGCCAGAAAATCCGGGCTTACATCGGGGTTCTTTTTGAGAATCAGGCCGGTAACCTCTGGCTTGTCCTTGCGGTGGCGGAGGCGCATCTTCTTGGTATTCATCTTGAAGCCCGCCGCCCCGATGAGTCCCGATATCGATTCCCAATGAGCCTGGGTAAAGGGCTTGGGCCCCGAGAAGGTGAGGTCATCGGCATAGCGGGTGTAGACCCAGCCTTCCCGCCGGGCGAGCGCTTCCAGTTCGGCATCCAGATCCCGACAGGCAAAGTTGGACAAGACCGGTGAGCTGGGAGCCCCCATCGGGAGCCGTCCCTGGAAGGTGCATAGCCCTGTGAGGCAGGCCGCCGCCTTGGGCGTCAGCCCAAAGGGCGCTTGTTGAAAAAGGCGCAGCACCCGATCGGCGGGGATCTGATGAAAAAAGTCTTTCAGATCGATGTTGAGCAGCCAGGTCGCCTCGCGATGCCGCTGGGCATGGGTATAGATGTGGCGGGGGTCCTCGTCATCGACCGGGACCATCATAAACCCAAAGGCCGCCTCGCTGCGATGAACAAAGTACACGCATTGCAGCCACTTGGCCAGGCGTTGTTGGGTGCCCTTCAGCGGCTCGCGGGGCGCCTCGATCAGCCGTTTGCCCCCTTTGGGTTTGGGGATGAAAAAGCAGTCGTAGCGAGGCGATTTGGACAGGAGCACCAGTTGGTTCTTGTCCAGGCCCAGCAGATGGGCCATCTGCCCCAGATGGGGCTGGCTCAGAAAGGTCCGGGCCCGGGCCGCCACCTGATGGGTAGACAGCTTGACGGTAGCGGGCGTGAGTTGATGGTATTCAGGGGTCGACATAACGATAAGGGGTCAAGATGCCAGAGAAGGGATAGGGGTCTGCAAGGCCGCCAGGTGGCTTGCCTCAATCAGCAGGTCTTCGTCCACCAGGCGCTGAAAAAAGCCATAAGACTGTAGCAGCGGCCGCATCTGCCGGGTGAAGGGGGAGTCCAGGCAGGCAGTGTGATAAAACAGCAGCAAGAGCTCATCGGGCGCGAGCTGCGCCAGGAGGATATCCAGATAGTGCCGCTGATCCCGGTCTGTGACTTCGGGCAGCTCTCCGTTATGGTGCACGTAGTGCACCATGAAGAGCACATGCCGGCAAAAGAGGTCGGCCTGGCTGTAATTCTGCTCATGAAACTCGGCATAGCGATCGCGGATGTCCTGGGTATGCGCCCCGGCAAACTGGCCGCAGCGCAGAAAGCGGATGGCGGCTTCAAAGAAGTCCTCATGAGACTTGCGCGAAAACCCCTGCTGGATGGCCTGCACATTCTGGTGATGGGTGGAGAGCAGTTGGAAAAAGGTCGCCTCGAACCGTTGCAGGGTAAAACCGGCCCGGGTTTCCTGGCTGGCCCGGCGCTGCTCCCGAAAGGCCGCATAGATCATAAAAAAGCCCGCCAGATTGAGAAAGGGCGCGGTGAGTCCCGCCACCCAATCTCCCAGCGCACCGATCTCCTGCAGGCTGCTGCCGGTGAGATACTGGTAGCGATAACTGAGGCCAAAAGTCAGCCCGGCCAGGGCGATGGCTCCCCAGCCACCGGCGAGATAGATCAGATTGGGACGTTTCATCGGTTATTTTGGAAAGCTTTGAGAATGTGGGCGCTATGCCAGGCCCCGGCAAGGGCTGGCATAGCATTCAGGCAGATTTACTCATCGGCTGGCGTAGGGGCGGGATGCTCCCGCAAGCGCGCCATCCGGTCGCGCACCGCTTCAAAGATGATTTCCTCAAAGGGGGACTGGTCCACCACATACACCCCCCGGCGCGGGTCCAGATGCAGGTAGGTATAGTCGCGAAAAAAGCCCAGCAGGTCCAGCGTGCGGGTAGCCTGTGGCAGGCCCTGATTGTGGCTGATAAAGATGCGGGTATAGCCCTCCTCCCGGAGATTGGCCAGCAGGCGATGAAAAAAGCGCAGCATACGCACGGGGCCTTTTTCGCCAGGGACGACGTTGAGATAGGCCAGCGAGAGCTGGGGCGCCGGGGCATCCGCTTCCCCTCGCTGTCGCCAGTAGGCCATCGCCAGCTCCCCCAGCAGGTCGGTATCCTGAGGATGGGGCGGGGCTTGCAGGGTGGCACACAGCTGGATCAGGTCTGGCTTGCCTACGGTAGACTCCAGATAGCTGACGGCGGCCTCCAGTAGGGGAAAGCACATCGCCTGGGCAAAGATCGGTCCCTGTTGGGGATCATTCCACGCGCGCAGCAGCCGGGCGCAGATCGCCCGAAAGCCCGGTTCCTGCCGGTTTTTGCGGATCACCAGATAGTTCTGAGCGCCGCGCTCGGTGTTGTCGGTAAGGTACTGCCGGGCAAAGTCCGGCGGCAGGCCCCGGTCCCGGGGAAACTGCAGATCCCGGTTGCCCAGGGTGTGCAGCAAGGCGATTCGGCTCATACGATTGGATTTGAGGTAAAAATGCAGGGTATGATGGTGTGGATCAGGCCAGGTGCTCTTTGATCAGCGCATTGAGGGTGTCGTAGGGATTGGTGTCAGGCAGGCCCAGCCACTCAGCCCAGTCGCCTATGTGCTCGCTCAGGCGGGGGATACCCAGAAAGAGGGAGGCCGTCACTCCGCGCCCATTGTGGGCAATCTCGTTTCGCACCTGATTGAGCGCGTAGGGCGGGCCGCCGGCTTCCTTGCGGCGGTACATAGGGTTCAGCCGGTGGTGCAGGGCCCGAAAGCCCGACAGGAAGCGCCGCATGCGGGGATTGTCGAGTTCGTCACAGACGAGGATCATGGTCTCCAGCGAGGGCCGGATGTCGCGCTTGCCAAAGTGGCTGCGGACCGCCGGGAGCTTTTTGGCCACCCGCACCAGTTGGTGCATCCCTTTGGCATTGCTGTGTTCATAGCGGCAGCCATAGCTCTGGCTGAGGACCCCCTTCAGGAAGTTTTCCATAAAGCGGGACAGATGCATCACCACCTGCGTATAGCGGCGCAGCCAGTAATTGAGCTGGGCCAGGGCCATCAGCTCACACAGGTCAAAGAAGGCCTCCGGCCGCAGGCAGTCCTGCGCCCAGGGCAGGTAGGCGCCCGCTGGCTCACCGGCGGCATAGGCGCGCAGGTCCCCGATCCGGTCCTGCCAGGCAGCCGGGTACAGCCCCGGATCGGCATGGTCCCGGGCATCGGCCGTGAGCCGCTCGCTGCGGTAGTGCGCAAATTTGAGCAGGTGGTACAGCGGCTCCTCCACCGCCTGCCGGTTGAGCCGGGTATAGATGTCCAGCGCCCCCAGGTAATTGGCCTGCGCCAGCAGGCCCAGGATCTGCTCCGCATCGATGATGCGGCGGTAGGCCAGCGGCGGCGCCGGCCTCAGTTCGCTCTCATAGCCCGCGCCCTGGGACACATGGTAGATCTCAATATCCTGCCGGTCAAACATAAACTCGAGCAAAATCTTGAGGGTGGACTTCTGTTGCGGCGTGCCCCCGGCATCGCAGAGGAGGATGCGTGCCCCCGGCGCCTGATTGCGCAGCTCCTGAAGGGCCAGCCGGTAGGCTTCGGCCAGTTGGTTGCCGTCCGTGACCGGTGCCTCAATCGGATAGTGGATCACATGCAGGTGGGGATAGGCCGTCGCGAGCTTGCGTTGCAGGATTTGTCCGGCAAAGCAGGTATCCTGATCCTGCCGCTGCCCATCAGGCTGAGCGGAAGAGAACAGGACCAGTAAGCCTGGCTCGGTCGCCTTGGCGTCGAGCAGCGGGGGCAGGATCTGCGGGGAGATGTGCTCGGCCTCGGCCTCATAGTTTTCCCACAGGGACTGGGTAAAGGCCCGGAAATCCTGCCGGGTCTGCTGTAGCTGGCCCAGCTCGCTGTGCAGGTGGCCGCGATAGCGCAGGCTGCGGTTGCCCAGATTGGCCAGGATGATCTGCGGTTGACTCATAGGGTTGTAGGGTAAAAGGATATCGATGGATAGACCTGATGCCTATTGAGGGGATGACCCAGAAAGCCTTATCCGTCCGGGCGGGCCCGGGTCATCCGGCGGGCCAGGGCGTGGCAGGCTGCCTGCATGCGCTGGCGACGGCTACCCCGCTTGCTGTCCGTAGCGGCAGACAGGTACGCCTGCAGGGCGGTGATGATGACCTTTTTGCCAGGCGGGAGCAACCACCACCCGCCTTCCCGGACCTGAAACCAGTCGACAGGCGGGTCCATATGCTCGCAAGCCACCTTCAGGGCCACCCGCTCCACCCAGGTGCGATACGCCTCTATCAGATCAAAAACCAATACCGGCCGCTGGTATTCGTCCTGATGCAAGACGCCCAGGTATGGGTCGATACCGGCCCGGATGAGGTCGCCTTCCAGGTAGCTGTAGAGCATCCCGTAGAGGTAGTTAAGCAGGCAGTTGAAGGGGTCCCGGGCCGGGCGCCGGCTGCGCCCTTCGAAGGCCCAGCCTGCGGGCAGCAGGCGGGGTAGCCCGGCAAAGTAGGTCCGCATGGCGCTGCCTTCCTCCCCCCGGAGCCGGGCCCGCCAGTCGCCTTCGGTCTCGATATGCTGCTCGATCCGGTCGGCCTGCCGGTGCAGGGTCTCCATGGCAGTCAGGCAGACGGGGTCCTCCTCGGGGGCCTGCTCAGCCAGCA
Organism: Bacteroidota bacterium; assembly: GCA_003696875.1. GTDB lineage: Bacteria > Bacteroidota > Bacteroidia > J057 > J057 > RFHL01. Next base: position 6,321 of record RFHL01000354.1, read on the forward strand.
GGCGTGCCGAGCCACGCAAGCGCTTGGCGATGATGCCCGCCACCCAGGCCCGACCGGCCATCCCTTCGGCAAAGTATACCTGCCCCCGCCGGATCGTGGCGATCGATCCGTAGTGTGGACTCCAGAGCCGGGCACTGGGCTGGCCCTGCCCGTCCACCAGCATGAGCGGAATACCTGACTCGGCCGCGAGGCGGATGGCCCCGCTGCTCAGCAGGATGCCGCGGCCCGCCAGAATTTGGGTGACCTGGGCCGGGGCCAGTTTGAGGCTGGGCTGCCCTTCCCGCTCAATCAGGAAGCAGCCATCCCGGCGCTGGAGCCGGAGACCCGGCGATTCCAGAAGAAGTTCCATGCGATGAAGGCGTTTGCGTATTCGTCTTGCCTTCATCCAGACCCAAGCATCGGGCCAGGTCAAAAAAAGCCGATTGGAGCCCCTCAGGGGCGATGATCCAGGGTATCGACCGGATAAGTATTGGCCAGTGATGGCTAATACCTCGCCAGCCCGGGGCTAGCCTTCAAAAAATTTCCGGCCTTGTAGCCGCTCGTACAGCTCTTTGGTATCGGGATGCTGATCCTGAAAAAACGTACAGTAGGCCTTCAGCAGCGACAGCTCATCTGTGGAAAATTGGCTGCGCAGCAGCTGCATATACTGCTCCCGATGCCGGGGCTGCAGCAGGTGGCTGTCCAGCACATAGCGAATCGCAAAAAGGGCATGCCGGGCAAAGAGGTCTATGTGGTCGTACTGCTGAGCGTAAAACGTCGCAAAGGGCGCCTCGGCTTTGCTCGCTTCTGCATTCTTGAGATAGGTGCAGGCAAACTGGAAAAAATTCCGGGAGCCGCTCTGCCCACTGCGAAAGCTGGTCTGAATGGTATTATGGTTTTGGTGGTGCAGGTTGAGGAGCTGGAAAAAAGTCTGGTCAAACTGCTGACTCTCACCATCCCGGGCCTGCTGCCGGAAGGCCACGTAAATCATCACAAAACCGGCCAGGTTAAGCAGGGGGGCAGTGATGCCTCCCACCCATTCGCCCAGATTGGACAACTGGTCCACCTTCATGGTCGCGGCCTGGGCTTCAAACCATTGGGGGATCAGGAGCGGCGCAAAGGCCAGCAACACAAAGGCCCAGCCCAGAACGAGGAAGAGGCTGTTGGGTACCCTTTTCATAATTGGCTCAGGTTGGCGTCCCGGATGAGGCTGATCAGGCGATCCTTCACGTTTTGCGCCAGAATCTGCTCCTGCTCCCCAAAATCCATCTCTATGACCTCCTGGGTCAGGGCAATGGGTTCGTAGTAGGTGTAGTTCTGGAAGTATCCCACAAAAATCAGGGCCTCGGTCAGGGCCGGGAGCCCCGCCACCGGGCTGATGAAGATCCGGTCAAACCCGTCCTTCTTGGCATCTTCCAGCATGCCCGCACATTCCCGGATCATCCGGGCTTTGCGCTCGGGGCCCGGCTTGCTGTCGAAATGCCGGATCTCAATCTCTCCCAGCCAGGCCTGCTTGGGATCAGGCGCTTCGCGGCTGTATCGCTCATGCAGCAGCAGGGCCGCGATTTTGGCCGCTTCGTCGGTATCCTGCCGAAAGGGAATCGGCTGCTGGGTCGCCAGCAGCATCAGGCGGTCAATTCCCTGAAACCGCTTGGCCACCTTGCGCAAGACCGGCATCAGAATCGGCATCTCCAGATGGGTTTCCAGGGCGGCCTTTTCCGCCTGATCCAGCCCATAGGTGAGGGTATGATGCAGGTCCCGGCAGTGATCCCGAAAACGGTCCTTTTTCACCACATAAAAGACCCGCTCTTCCAGCCCTTCGGAGTTGTCCTCGAAGTATTTATCCCGAAACTCCCCCGGAATGGGGGCTGCCTTTGAAAGTTGCAGATCGCGATTTCCCAGGCTGTGGATGAGGAGTGTTTTTCCCATGCCCAAATATAATCCTTTTGGCGAATGATGAGACATGCCGGGGCAGAAAGAAGGCTTTTGCCTCCCTCATGCCGGAAAGGCGGTGTCACGTTTATGGGCGTTTCCTGCTCCAGTCCCCAATCCTTTGCTGGCGATGGCCTGACCCGGCGGGGGCACGTGCCCCGCCCATATTCCGCCCTGGTTTTTCTTTTTCCGCCAGGCCGCGTATTTTTTACCGGCAAACCCATTTTTCATCCTCCCGGTATGGCGCGATTCCTCTTCTCCTGGCTGGCGTATAACAACGACTTTCGCAGTACCCCCGAGGGGCAACGCACGGTAAACGATGACGGGCCGACGGTCAACTACCACCGCCACTTTTGGGAGGAGGATACCGAGGCACACGTCCTGCTCAGCGCCGGGACAGGCGAGGACCCCCGCCTGGTCTACCTGCAAAACCACCTGGAGGTGACGTTTGGTCACCCCATCCGGCCGGTCCTGATGGACGTAGACGATATCCTGGACTTGCCCCTGGTGCGACAGAAGGTCGAGACCCTCCTGCTCGGCTATCGCGAGCATGAGCTGGACCTGTTTTTCTCTCCGGGCAACTCCATCATGCAGCTCAGCTGGTACCTCTGTCATACCCAGCTGGGCCTGAAGACCCGCCTGATTCAGACCCGCCACGGGCGGGACACCCGGGATGGGCGGCCGGAGAAGCTCTTTATCCATGCCGAGCGGGACCCCGTGCCCCGGCAACTGACCCTGAGCACCCTGGCGCACCTACCCGCTCCCGGCGCGGAGCCCGGCGAGCCCGATCACCTGATCACCGACAGCCTGCAGCCCATCTACCGCCGGGCGCGGCAGCTCGCCCAGACCGACAAGGTAGGCGGCCTGCTCACGGGCGATAGCGGCACCGGCAAGGAACACCTGGCCCAGTACATCCACCGGCAGTCGGTGCGCGGGCGACGGCGTTTCTATGCCGTAAACTGTGCCGCCTATTCGGACGAACTCCTGGGCTCCGAACTCTTTGGGCATGTGCCGGGAGCCTATACCGGGGCCCAGCAGGCCCGGATCGGCCTGTTTGAGCAGGCCAGCGGGAGCACCCTCTTTCTGGACGAGATCGGCGACATATCCCCCTTCATGCAGCAATCCTTGCTGCGGGTGCTCCAGGAAGGAGAGATCAAGCCCCTGGGCAGCAATGAGGTGCGCAAGGTCAATGTCCGTATCCTCGCCGCCACCAACCGCAACCTGCGCAATGCCTGCCGCGAAGGACATTTTCGCTGGGACCTCTACTACCGCCTCGCCGAGGTGGAGCTACACCTGCCTTCCCTGCAGGAGCGCGGCGCCGAGGAAAAACGGCAATTGATGGCGCATCTTCTGCGCGCCACCCAGCAGGCTCTCTTTCCCGAAAAAGCCCCCCTCAGCCTGAGCCCCGATGTCTGGGACTGCCTCATGCAGTACCCCTTCCCCGGCAATGTCCGGGAAATGCAGAGCCTGGTCAAGCACCTCTATGTATTTGTCGAGGGCGTGGCCAGGCTGGCCGACCTGCCCCCGCGGATGGTCCATCCCGGCCTGGATGATCTCCCCCCCGCCTCGGCGCGCTCCCTGCAGCTGGACGCCCTCGTCCAGGACCATGTGACCCGCGTCCTCCGGCACTTCCAGGGAAATGTGACCCAGGCCAGCCAGGCCCTGGGCATCACCCGCACCACCCTGCGTAACCATCTACAAAAAGCCGGCCTGCGGCCCGAAGACCTCCGCAGCTAGCCGCTCCGGCGGGGCCATTCCGGGATACCAGTCACCCCCTTGGGCAGAGCGCTTACCTCCCGCTCGCCCTCTTCTGAGTCCATATTTCTAGCCCAAGACAGCGGACAGCATCGCCTGGTCGGCAAAAAGCCGACCGGGGACTTCTCCCCCCTACGGCCCTACCCCCACGCCACGCCTGGCGCTGCCCGGGTGTTGGGCACAGTGCATACTGTGGGTTCATCGCCGAGAGCCGCCTTGGCACAAGGCGGGGCTAAATGCGCCAAAAGAATCCTTGTTGTGATGGATGCACGTGTGAAGTGGCGAGGTATAACACTGTCAACAACTCAACCCGAGTCAGAATCCTTGTTGTGATGGATGCACGTGTGAAGCCCCCCCTAAAAGACCATGGTGCGCCGCCAAAGGCGGGTCAGAATCCTTGTTGTGATGGATGCACGTGTGAAGAACTATCTGATTGAACCTAAAAAGCCAACTGCGGTCAGAATCCTTGTTGTGATGGATGCACGTGTGAAGGAGGCGCTGAAGGACGAGTATAACGCTCGTCTTAAAGGTCAGAATCCTTGTTGTGATGGACGCACGTGTGAAGTTGGAAAGATCGCTTCCGTGACAGTCGCATTCAGCAAGGTCAGAATCCTTGTTGTGATGGACGCACGTGTGAAGGGAGGGCAGGGCTGGAACACTGGTGGTCGGCTCAACGTCAGAATCCTTGTTGTGATGGACGCACGTGTGAAGTTTGTCGCCAAACAGGGTTTGTTGACGATCGATGGTCAGAATCCTTGTTGTGATGGACGCACGTGTGAAGTTAACACCATAATTAGCCGGGGCAGCATCCTTGCTGTGTCAGAATCCTTGTTGTGATGGACGCACGTGTGAAGTTCAAGTTATGAAACAGATTCTCATGACCATTTACGCAAGTCAGAATCCTTGTTGTGATGGACGCACGTGTGAAGTGACAGAGGCAATGGATGCTATCGCGGGCGCGCGTCAGAATCCTTGTTGTGATGGACGCACGTGTGAAGGGTTGAGCTCAGCAACAAGCCAACCAAAGATCATCAGGTCAGAATCCTTGTTGTGATGGACGCACGTGTGAAGAGCGGTTTGGGAACGCCTGGGGGCGCTATGTCGCGTCAGAATCCTTGTTGTGATGGACGCACGTGTGAAGTCTTGCAGGTGGTACAGGTCTTGGATAGTGTCTACTGTCAGAATCCTTGTTGTGATGGACGCACGTGTGAAGGCGTAGGGACAGACATCCGCCATCTGTCGATGGAAAGTCAGAATCCTTGTTGTGATGGACGCACGTGTGAAGGGTGGCTATGGTTGGCGTGCCACGAGAGGGGTACTGTCAGAATCCTTGTTGTGATGGACGCACGTGTGAAGAAACCATGGATATGAACGTACTGAGCCAAGCAGTTAAGTCAGAATCCTTGTTGTGATGGACGCACGTGTGAAGAATGGGGAGACGATTTCGACCCCGGCGCTGCACCCAGTCAGAATCCTTGTTGTGATGGACGCACGTGTGAAGGGTATCCTCTAATTTTCTACTCACACGTTCTAGGATATGTCAGAATCCTTGTTGTGATGGACGCACGTGTGAAGCGACTTCAGCGCCACCGGCGTTGAAGTTCGCTCGGGCAGTCAGAATCCTTGTTGTGATGGACGCACGTGTGAAGGCGTGCCGGCGATCATCATTGGCGCCACCGTGGTCGGTCAGAATCCTTGTTGTGATGGACGCACGTGTGAAGGCTGTACCATCGACAACAGCAACATCAGCCAGGAATTGTCAGAATCCTTGTTGTGATGGACGCACGTGTGAA
>RFHL01000355.1 GCA_003696875.1 Bacteroidota bacterium
GGCGACCAGTGCAGGTCACGCCCCACGACGCCAAAGCCGTCGCCCTGACGGCGGAGGCGATCGCGGCCTTTTTCGTCCAGATAAAACAGGTTGATCTCGCGGGGGCTGATCTGGAGGGAATAGCCAGCGGCCGCAAGGGCCGCGGAGGTGTCGTTGACCGCTTGCTCGGTCACCGGGGCGGCCAATTCGGCCTGCACGACCTCGCCAAAGCGCGCCTTGAGGCGCGCGTCGCTGGCGTCAAGGATCACGAGTCCATATTCGCCAAACAGCCGGTGCATGAAGTCCCGGAAGGCCTCGGCCATGGTACGCCCCGGCCGGTAGGCTTCCTGAAGCGCCTCGGGCAAGCCCTGCGGGCAGACCTCCTTGATACAGGCCTCCAGCACATGGGTGCCGACCTGGGTGACAAAGGTCCCCCCGTAGGTATGCCGACGGTTATAGGCCGTGAAGTAATGGTTGATTTCTTCGAAATCGTGGTCCTCCGTATGAATCCAGAAGACGGGTACCACCCGGACCCCTGTCTGCTCCCGGCTGATCTGCTCGGCCAGCCGGATGGTACTCAGGATTTTATAGGTAGTAAAAAGCGGCCCGCCAAAGAGGACCAGCTGGTGCCCGGTGGTCACCGTATAGGTGCTCGGCTCCGCCAGGGCATCGAGGTTGGCCTCGAGGGCCGGTGGCAGCGTAAGACCGGCGTACTGCTCCCGGATCACCTGCTGCAGCAGGCTCCGATCAATGGCATCCTGGGCTTTGCGGGCGACAACGGCGCCGAAGTCCGGGTTTTGCAGCGGGTATTGGTAAAAGGGACGGAGGGGCTCAGCTCCGGAAAGATAGTCGGCACGAAGGCTGCGAGTACTCAAAAGAAGAAGGGTAACGCGTGGGCAGGGGGAAGGAAAGTAGGCTGTGCGAATGGTCAAAGCTGAGCTTGTCTCAGCGGGGACGTCAACTACTTGGCGAGCCCTTTTGTTGAAAACGGAAGATCAGGCGGTCCAAACCGTAGAGCAGGCCAAAGGCCAGCAGGTAAACCGGCCCGGTGATTTCGGGCCGCCAGATGAGCAGCCCGCCCAAAATACCCAGGAGGGTGCCCAGGTACTGGATGTACAGCAGCTGCTCATTGGTGGCCTCCCAGACCATGCGCTCCAGCTTGGCCTCGTCAAAGTGGGCCATCTGCTTGGCCAGCAGATCGGTGATGTCGATGCGGTTGAGCAGGTTGACGAAGAGCTTCATGATCTGCTCTTCGGTGTAGGTGCGCCGGTCCTGAATCAGGCCCGCGAGGCTATCCAACTCCTTTTCCAGCCGCCCCAGCACATCCAGGGTCACCCGGGGAATGTCGGCCACGACCTTGTCAATGGCGGCTTCGTAGTCCTGTTTGTTGTAGCGTTTGTAGGTCTGGAGCAAAAAGCCCTTGAAGCCGCCTTCCAGATTCTGCTCCAGCCGCGTGTCGATGACCTCCCGGATGTCGCGCCGCACGTCTTCCCGGTCGGCAAAGTCCTCCATGGACTTTCGGATAAAGTCCTTGAGGGTTTCGCGTAGGTCCTGGTCCAGGATCAGACCTGAGCTGCCGTCGATCAGCAGGTTGTTGACCTTTTTGACCAGGCCGGTCTCCTCGACCCGCTTGCGGATCAGGTCCTGATTGAGCACATGCTTGTGCATACCCTGGGCCAGGGTATAGATGATGCGGTCCCGCTGCGCGGGGATAAGCCCCTGCCCCCAGATGGGGCGGCGCACGACCGGCCGGAACAGCATACGGATCGCGATGTAGTTGGTGCCATAGCCGATGAGGCCACTGACAGCCACGATGTTGACGGCCCGGATCAGGCCGCTGTAGGCGGCATAGAAAGACGGCACGGGCGCCAGCAGGCGCCCCAGGCCGGAGGCCGTGCCCAGGCCTTGGCCCAGCTGCGCCAGCAGGATGGTCCCGAAGGTGAGCCCAAAGGCTACCCCGCAAAGCCAGGGGCTTATCTGCAGAAGGCTCATGAAAAACCGCTTGGCCGGGGACACCCGGAAGCGGTTGAAGGCCAGATGCTCTTGGTTGGTCTCGCTCTTTTCCAGCAGCGAGTCAATGGGGAAATAAATCCGTAGGTATTTGGTAAATGCGTCCAGCAACGTGATGGATGTTTCGAATGATCTGCGACCGGAGGCCGGCTCGTGAGAGGGGCGCGTCAGCCACGCCTTCGCCTAAGGGAGGAAATACGTCCTTCAGGACTATCCCC
>RFHL01000356.1 GCA_003696875.1 Bacteroidota bacterium
ACAAAAAGCCGCAGGTCCTAGGACCTGCGGCTTTTTGTATATGTGAACAATGGATCGCTTAGGGAAGCACCATGATCTGCTGGTGGAGCGGGTGCTCTTGACCTTCAATACCCCGCACATAGAGCATATACATCCCCGGACTCAGAGCCCCAATATTAAACGAGAGGATGGTCCCGGTCGCATTCACGTCGAGAGAAGCCTCTTGCCAGAGAACCCGTCCGTCCATACTGACCAGTTGGATATGAGCGGTGGTGGATTCAGGCAACGAGAACTCTACGTTCAGCTGACCATGCGCATGGATGGGTACCGGATAGGCCTGTAGCGAGCCAGAGGCCGAAGGATCGAAGGTGACATTTACCTGGTCTGAGAAGGTAAAGGTCCCGTCCAGATCGACCTGCTTCAGGCGGTAGTAGGACTTGCCTACCAGAGGCGCATCGTCATAGGCGGTATAAGCCTGGGTCTGGGTGCTGTTCCCCTGAGAGAGGACCTCCCCGATCGGCTCAAAGAGTAGGCCATCCACAGAGCGCTCAATGACGAAGCGGTGGTTATTGAGCTCGGAAGCTGTCGCCCAGTCGAGCTTTACCCGGCTACGATCAGGCTGAGCTTCGGCCCGGAAGGCACTAAACTCAACTGGGAAGCTGGTAAAGCCGTTGCTGCCAATGGCTACGTTATCAAATTCGGCGGTGGTAGATACAGGGTCATTGTGACTCGTAACGGCTAGTCCGATGTATACATCATTCTCCATAGGGATAAAATCCGTATCGGTCTGGAACCAGTTTTGGCCGTCGGTGGAGTGGTAGCCTGTGATCATATTGCCCGAGCGTACGATCCGCACCCAGTGCGAAAGGGTAATCGTCCCTGGCTCGCTTTTGGTCGATACCGTGAGCCCGCCCTTAGCGACGCGGCGTTGGAAGGACCAGCGGCCATTCCCGGAAATGTACATGAGGGCATTGGCACTACCGGCGGTCAGGTTTTCACGGATCATGACGCCTGCCTTGGCAAAGTCGTCCGTGTAATCCAGGCGGTTGACGCGGGCGACGATTTCACCGTCCCCGGAGAGGACCTGATAGACAAAGCGAAAGGCATCGTTGTCTAACCAGATATCCCAGCCAGAGGCAGTTACGGAGTAGTTGCCATCCAGCTCGCAGACCGTGCCGGGAACCATGACCGTACCCACGTCTACGGTAAGCCAGCCCGCCGGCAGGTCACAGGTCTCTACCGGGACATACATGGGGGCTGCACTCAGGATGTTGCCATCCAGCGTTACCTTATCTATGGTAGCGGTACGACTCAGACCTTGGTCGTGGGTCATACTCGTCAGTCCGATCAGGACGGTATCGGCCAGCACGGCTTGGGTGGAGAGGGGGGTGCCCCAACTCAGGCCGTCTTCTGAGAAGGCGACGGCAAACTCGGTACCCGTGCGGGTAAGTCGAACCCATACCGGATAGTTGGGGGAGAAATCGCCCCCAAGATGGGAGACTGAGCCAGGCATGTCTTCGCGAACGCTCAGTCGCTGCTCGCCAGCGTCGGTGATGGATCCCATGACAAAGGGGGAGCCACTATCGAGGTAGTTGCGCATCATGACCCCGGTGATGGCCTCGGGATGGGCCCAGTCAAGATCCGTAATCCGGGCAATAATCTCGCCATCGCCGACAAGGCGCTTATACACAAAGTGGAGGGCATCGTCTGTGTTCCAGTCGGTGTGACCTGAGGCTGTGACAGTGAAGATGTTGTCGGCCTCGCAGGCTTGCCCCGGGCTACCGACATTTCCTACATCCGTGCTAGCCCAGGAAGCGTCCAGGCAAGGAGCTTCATACATGATCACCTGTACCGTGTCAGTGACGCTGTTGCCTTCGTCGTCTCGTACTTCCAGCGTCACCGGATACGTACCCGGGTTTTGGTAGGTATGCTGGAAAGTGATGGCAGTTTCGGTGGTGCCGTCTCCGAGGTCCCAGATGTACTCTACGATGTTTCCGTCTGGATCATAGGAGCCCGCGCCTTCAAAGCTCACCGAGGCAGGAGCATACAGGGTGTTGCGGGTAAAATTGATGACCGCTACCGGCGACATGGAGGGGGGATTGGCCGCAGGAGCCATTTCCACAGCTTCGCTGAAGAAAGCTCCGCTATAGACCACGTCTTCGTGCCAGTCATACAGACCTTGGGCCGCGTTGCCATAGCTATCGGCAAAGAAACCCGGATCAATGCGGGGCTTCACCACTTCGCCCAGCGTAACATTCGGGATCGAGTAGGTCACCGTGTTGCCATCGATAAGCGTGTTGCTACTATTGATAGAGGTAATAAGGTTACCCTCGGCCGTAAGCCACTGTCCCAGACCCTGTCCCGTCAAGCTGACCGGGCGGTTCCAGGTTTGGCGGATCTGGGGATTGTTGGGGTCCCAGAGGACTTCGGTCTTCACGATATAAGGGTCATCTTCCTTAAGCGTATACTGTACCCCCATGCGATGGTGGATCCGGTCCATGCGCTCAACAGACATCACTTTGACGTGCTCTTCTGAGATGGCAGCCGGGTTTACCCCGTTCAGTACGATGGTCGAGTTGCCCCAGGAGATGGTGGCATTAGCTGAGCCAGAGATGGTAAGGTCCGCGAAGGAGCTAACATTGGCATCAGCCGGGATCACGATCAGGTCCGCTCGGCGGGCCCGGGCAGCATTGGTCAGGAAGCCATTCACGGTGAGGTGGGTGGCCTGCCCGCCCGCGTTCGGGGCCATAAAGAATACAGATCCCCGGGGATTGCTGTGATTAAAGATATGTGTACCAGGGTTGATGACATATCGGTTGCCAAGTCCCATGGCGATGATATAGGTGGTATTGAACCCCACGTCACCGATGGTGCTTTCGTAGGTGGCATTGGGAGCATCCCGAAAGTAGGGCTTATGGGTCGAGGCCACCGGACCAAAGTTATAGTCACAGTTTGTCCCCGGCAGGGTGCGGAGGCTGTTGTCGTACTGTCCGTAAGGCTTCATGCCTTGGATGGTACCTACCCAGCCAGCATTTCGGCTCAGGACTTTGACCTCCCGGTGGTCAAAGAGGCGATACTTCTCGCCATCCTGGTGCGGAGAGATGGTTTGTACCCGGAAAGACTGCAGACGATCAAAGCCCCCATGGCTAAACTCCGGATTGCTTTCAGTATAATCAATCTCTACGTCTAGCGCTACGCTCGAGGTGGTGAGCGAGGTCGCCCAGCTATGACGCATCCGCTCGTCATGCCAGTTGCGGGCCCGGACGTTGGTGCAGCCCCCATGTAACACCGCGTAGCCCTGGCCTCCGTCGCCCCGGTTATGGGCACCGTAGGCGCCACAGTTGTCGAGGTACATGTCTACACAGCTATTCATCCAGATGGAGGTCGAAGGGCTGTTTTCCGTTCGCAGGCCAAAGAGCCCGACGTAGCGAATGTTTTGAATTTTGAGAGCCGCCACCAGATGGGTGTAAGTTGCCCAGGTGGAGAGCGGGTTGGCGTTGACGCCGCCAGCGGCGTAGCCTAGCATATCCGTATAGCTCAGTCGAAAGTCTCCATTGATGACGACGTTCTCGATCAGTTCCCATTTCTCGACGTCCGCATACTGGGGATATTCGATCCAGCCAGTAGGAAAAGCCGGCTTGCGGTCAAGCTCAAGGGTATTACCGGTCTTACCTACTACCTTGGCAATGACCGCCATACGGTGCAGGCGCTCACCATTAGGAAGGGTGACCTGGTTGCCCGAGGAGTACGTTTGGGCGCGGGCGTATGCAGATACTCGCACCCAGTCCCCTACACCAAAGATGCTCCCATCTTGTACACTGACCGTGTAGCTATGCTCATCCATAATGCCGTCGGTGATATAGGTCTTTTCGCCCGTCCCACCCCGGCCCGCTATCCAGAGGCCATAGCGGTTCCATGAAGGACTGAAGTTAAATGAAAACACCACGGTACCCGGGGTTTCCAACCGAATGTCGCCGCGCTCAATCTTGAGCGTATTGCTCATATAATAGGTACCCGGCTCAAAGACAATACGACTGCCGTTCGGGGCGTTCTGTATAGCGCTTTGGATTTGAGTGACGCCCATGCTGGGATTAATGGCTACCTCGGGCCCTATGTTGTAAAGGGTCCGCAGGTTTTCCCAGTCAAAACGATACTCCGGTCGCACGATCTCATACCGCCATACACCAGCGACGGTCGATTCGTAGTTGTCGTACCGGACCTCTTGCCCTTGGGTAGGTAAGGCAAAAGTTACCAGAAAGGCCGCCAGAAGCATGCGGGAACCTTGCTGAATACGCGCTGAAACCGCACGCCAGGCCAGATAAAGATTAGGGTGAGTAAGCAGCTTATAGCTAAGCATTTGCATCTCGAAAAAAGTAGAGGTTAAAGAATAGAATGATGAATTCTGGAGTAACAAAAAATAAGAATGATCTAATCTGAAATCGAGAACCCTTTGTCTTAAAACGCTGTTCTCTTTTTCTAATAGTACAAGTAAAGAATTTTATCTGTAACCAAATTTATGTACGCTGAAAGGAATGGATTGAAAAAGCTTCCGAAACCGTTCATGCACGAGAAGTGACGATTCAAACACGGTTTTCATTCATTGGCACACCCTTTCCCTTTGCTTGATTACGCAGTCAATTTTTGTTCCTAATTGGGATTTCCCGGGCAGGTTTTCGCAAATGGACAGTTCTGGTGTACCAAATGCGAAGATTTGCCCGGAGACATTGATCTATTGCGAAGCTTTAGCCGCCTCTCAGAGGGCAGAGACCTGCCCTTTTTCTGACTTGTGTAAGAGTTGTCCGGAATGTGTCGCCTGGGTACTTGACGATGTCAAGGGTGCAGGGGCTCGTGCAGCCGTGGGGTCTTCTGTACGAAGAAGGGCAGGTTGGCAGTGGCAACCTTCCCCTTGCCATCCCGGACATAGACAAACAGCCGGTAAGGGCCAGAAGCCTCTGGTGCCTGGAAGCGAAGGGTCTTAGCCTCGGCTTCCAGGATCAACTCTGGCATACGTGGGGGGCGCTGTTCGCGGTCCCCACCGGTAATTCCCTCCCGCTTGAACTCCGGACTGATTTCCCATTGGGTGTACAGGCTGTCCCCGTCAGGGTCCGAGACATCCAAGGAGGCAGAATAGGTCGCTCCTGCATACAGATAGGGGCCATGGCCGGGATACTCGCCCTCCAGGTGGATCTCAGCGAAGTGCGGGGCTCGGTTGGCCGGGGCTTTTCCCGTCCATACCTGAGTCATTTCGTCGACGACGTTGGTGGCTTCTCCCGCCTCCGTAAATAAGCTGAACCAGGTTGGGGTTTGTTCGTGTTTATAATCCCAAAAGAACAGGCAACTCCCCAGCAGCAAGGGGTGGTCCGGACTCAGAAAGGAGGTGTATTGCTCGGCATAGGCTTTTCCTTTTTCGGAGCTGTTCATCTCCAGCGGAGCGCCCCATTCACTGGTAGGGGTGGCCCAATAGCCGATAGGACCCCACTCACTGATCAGGATGGGCTTGCTGATCGCCCAGCCAAAAGACCCCAACACCTTATCCAATTGATGCAGGCTCCCAAAGGTATTGATGGAAATAATATCCAGGTCTGGGCAATGCCGGTACAGGTCCAGGGCCGCTTCTGGCCCATTGACCATATAGGTGGTCGGATGCCGGCCATCCCAGGCGTGGATATCCCGGGAGAGGCTGTCAACAAAGGCATAGATGGCTTCTTGCTGGGCCTCAGCCATGATATGGACTTCATTCCCGATGCCCCATAGCAGCAGGGATGGCTCGTCTTTGTAGGCGAGTACCTGGGCCTTGATCGCCGCCCGGATGTGCGCGCGCTGGGCCGGGTTACGGTAGTCAAACCCGTAGCGGGCCGGTGGCAGGTCCAGCGCCAGGACCACCCCCAGGCCCAGTGAATCCGCTACGGAGAAGATTTGGGGCAAATCATCGCCGGGATAGGTCCGTATGGCGTTGCCGCCCGCGGCAGCCAGCGCTGCCATATGCTCTGTACCCAGCACGCAGGCCCCCTGCAAGTATAGCGGGACCCCGTCCTTGACCAGCCGGTAGTGGCCATCGACTTGATGGATAAATACCCCCTCCGGGGTCGCTGAGGGGGCGCTTGGGGGCTCCTGACCACAGCCCAGGACCATCAGGACCCACACCATCAGGCCCCATGCCATATGCATGGGGCTGATAAAGGGGCGTATCGAAGGCTTTGCGAACTTCATGGGGCTTATTGAGGCACCGTGTACCGACTGGGAGAAAGCTGGAGCGGGACCGAGGCTGTTATCACATGACCGTGGTTGTCGTCGACATGCAGGACTACCCGGTAGCGATGTGCCGAGGTGGCGGGGTGGGGTGTTCTGACCATGACAAAGCGGGAATCGGTATGCAGGAAGGGGGTTAGCTCCCCGGTATCATGGAGAAAGTCGTCATTGACCAGAGACCAGGAGAAGGTGTAGCCTTTGATGACAGGGCGTGGAACTGCCGCGCGCACTTCGAAATCTTGCGAGCTACGAGGAATGACCTCCAGGCGGAGATCCGTCAGCCGCATAGGCCAATTGCTATGTCCCAGCCAGGCTTCTTGCAAAGCGTAGTAACTCGCTTTTTTGCGGAAGCGTGTATCCGTGATGCCCCACCAGGTGCGCGTGGGACCCATCCGGTCCCGCCAGGCAAAGGCCACCCCGCCCAGGTTTCGCCCCCGAGCCGGGGCAATGTGCTGTGTCCATTGCTGGTAGTAGGCCTGGGCTTTTTCCAGGTCGCTGGGCTCCTCCCAGCGCTGGTGGCGGTCCAGCCGGAATTGGCCGGTCTCGTCCAGGCCGCTAGGTCCAAAGCCCGCGTAGAAAAACGGCTTGTCAGGCCCGTACAGGGCATAGAGACTGTCAACCCGCCCCGGGCGGGTTGACAGGGTGCCTTGTACCCCTACGAGATCCACCGAGGGCAACCAGGTCTTTACCTCGCTCAAGGCCAGGTCCAGGCCAGCCCCTTCTTCCAGAATAATCGCCACCGGATGATTGGGGTCGAGTGCCTTTATGGCCTGAATGAGATCCTCCAGAAAAGCGAGATAGGCCCGTCGCTGATGCGGTGTGTAGGTAGGCGTACAGAATTCCTGGATTCGTTGCCAGGTTCCCTGCCCCAGAGTCCAGGCCAGGATGGGCGCATGGTCTTTCAGCTCGGCTAGCTGCTTCAGGATCAGCCGCTTTTCTGTGGCCATCTCTAGGCTGTCCCCCTGGAAATCCCAGGCTGGATCCACCCAGAAGCCGTACAGGACGTGGAGGTTTTGGGCATCTGCTTCCCGCAGGATGTTGAGGTCAAAAACGGACGGGATGAATCGCCGAATGGTATTGCCGCCCATCTCCCTGATCTGGGCAAAGTCCTCGGCCAACACCTCCCGCACCAGCGGGGTTTCGTCATCGCGCCAGGATTGGCGGGAGGTATAGGCGACCCCCTTTATATAAAAGGGGCTGCCGTCCACCATCCACCGGAAAGTACCATCCGGCTGCGGCACGATGCGAGAGGCTTGGCTTGCGGATGGCGGCAGGTCTTTTGCCGGCTGGCGGTCTTGGGGGCGCAGCAGCTGTGGGGCCATCGCTAAGCCTTGCCGTACCGCCCAGCGGGAGACCATCCCTTCTGGGGAAGCCGTGTCAGCCAGTAAGATTCCTTTGAGGCGGCCGGTATCGGCCGGCGGAGAAAGCTGGCTGAGGCCTTGAGGCGATAGATCTACAGCGAATACAGGGGCTGCCTCCCAATCGGAGAAGCGGGAGGGCAGTGTGGGAAATTCAGGCCGTTCGACCGAAGCGGACATTCCCAGATGAATTCCCTTCTGGTAGTCTGGCCAGACCTCGGCTTTCAGCAGGCCTTCATGGGTGAGCCAGACCCACTCCACTCCCCGGACCTCTTGTCGACTCAGGTGGGCGTACACATAGCGCCAGGCGGCCACATAGGCCATGAGCCCGCGCTGCGGCGGGACCGGAGACAGAAAGAGGCCCAGCCCTTTGTCCTGCAGGTTTTCCGCCAGGCGATCCAGGTAGGGATCAAAATGACCAGCCAGAAGCTTGGCATAGAACAGGCTATCCTGTTGCCCGGCCTGATCTAGGCGCCAATTGAGCCAGGGAATCTTTCCCGCCTGAATCATCGTCGCAGGGGGGATACTCATGGCTGAGGGAAGCATTCCCCACGGTAGGTCCGCTACGGCAATATGTCCGGCTGCCGGAGCCGTCAAGGCAGACGCAGCGCTGCCCCATAGCAGGCCGGGTACCGGGATTTCCTGACCTTTTTCGATCTGCCGGATGTCACTTTTCCGTAGTTCGTACCGGAAAAGGTCTGTTTGATAGAGCCCAAAACTCACCCAGGCCAGAAAAGTCAGGGCTACAACGACTTTTTTGGACCGAATCAGGGTAAAGAGCACGTCATAGCGAAAGTCAGCCCACCACAGGCGGAGCTTCGAGCCCCGACCAGTGAGAAGCTCCTGGTATATACTTTGGGTGCTTTTGCGCTGGGCGATCAAGATCCCCACCGAGAGCATGAACATATTGGTGAGGACCAGCCCGGCCATAAACCAGCTATAGAGGCTCCAGTCCTTGGACAGTCCTACCCAGATGGCGACCATGCCGAGGGCTACCATGAGGATGTTGGGAATAGAAATACGCCATTCGTCCTTCAGACTACTGCCCTTTGGAGTGGGAATGTAGGGGACCTTGATCCGCAGAATGGCGTAGATCAGGCCGAGCAGGTATATCCACCAGGTATTGAGCAGCAGGACTCCGCCCCAGAAGTGGAGGCCTTTTTCCCGGCGGTCCAGGGTCCATTTTTGAACGTACAAGCGGCTAAGGACCAAGAAGAAAAAGATCATGCCCACCGCTTCCAGCAAGGGGAGCATGTGGGTATGTATCGGTACCCGGGCGGCCAGCAGGGCCCAGATGGGCAGGGCCATATCAATCGCCGCAATGAGGCCGGTGAGGAAATACAGGGGGATGGTAAGGTAGTGCAGGGTCTGCCGCCAGGTAAAGCCCTTGACCAGGGCGGGGAACTTGTAGAACAGCAGGTCAAAGGTGCCCCGGGACCACTTGAGTTGCTGTTGATAAAAACCGGAAAGGGTATCCGGGACCAGCCCCCGGCTGAGGTTTTCCGGTACATATACCGACTTCCAGCCAAAGCTATGCAGCCGCATAGCCGTATGCATATCTTCCGAAAGTCCGGCTGCATGACCGCCGATCTCATCCAGTGCCGCCCTCCGAAAGGTGCAGTTGGCCCCGATCGCCTGCACCGTCCCATAGGTGTTCATCGACATCATCATGGGGCCGTAGAAGTGGTAGGTGTGTTCGGCCGCGGCTTTGGCGATCAGGCTATCGGCCTGATTGCCATAAGCCTGGATGCACTGCACAAAGCCAACTTTTTCTTCCTCAAAATAAGGAAGCGTCCGATCCAGAAAATCCGGGCGCGGCCGGTGATCGGGATCCAGGATCACGCAGATCTCGCCGTTCGCATGGTGCCGAAGGGCATAATTGATGTTCCCGGCCTTAGCATCGACTTTATCCGGCCCGCGGTAGACATGGACGACCCCCAGCTCTTGGCATACCTGCTTGAGGTAAGGGTCGTTGGCTTCGTCGCACAGATAGGTAGTATGCGGATAGGTAACCGCCTGCATAGCCCGCAGGGTGCCCACCAGCATGTCGTAGGGCTCACCCGCCACATAGGTGGTGAGCATGTCGACCCGCCAGGTGCGCTTGGTCGCCGGTGGTTCGGGAGCGCTCATCGCCGCATAGTGATACCATTCGTGCAGCAGGCGCAGGAGCTTGAAGCCGACCGTAATCAGCAGCAAGGTGTAGAGGGGCCAGTAACCGGGTCGGGTATCGGTAAAAAACCAGTAGGTAAAATACCCTACACTGGCCAAGCCACCAGTAAGCAGAAACCAAAGGACCCGTCGCTCGGCCGGGGTCGGGGGATTGATGCGCTTCCCATCGGGGATATTCTCCCGGATGATCACACTCTCATTGGGCAGCTTTTTGGGAAGCATGGTTGTACGGCCGAAGCGGATGCTTGGTTGGGGTGGGGTGGTGCCGCAAGGAAGCAGCAGGTATGAAGGTAAAAAGACCTTTTGTCAGTACGGACTTTTTGGGTTGGGATATTATCAAGGCTACGGGCAAAATTAGGGCCAATTCGCCCGCAAACCAAGCCATTGGAGAAGCGTTTCCAACACTTGGGGAGGGATCTCGGGCAGGGTAAGGCCTGGTCATATTTTGTGCCAAAGCCCCCTTTCCGCGTGCAGAAAGGGGGCTTGGGTGTCTATGGGCAGGTGCAGCTACCGCCGGGACCAGCGACGCACATAGCGATTGCCTTCGCCACTTAGGACCTCAATGCTGTAGAGGTCGGTCGGCAGCTGGCTTACATCCAGCGGTAGGGCATCGGTACGGTGAATGGGAGCACCGGTATAAACCGTACGTCCGGCCGCATCCAGAATACGGAGTGACAAAGTGGCCCCGCGAGGCTTCTCTGGCAGACGAAGATAGACCTTGTCTTCGCCCGGGTTGGGGTAGACCCACATGTCGTCCGATAGCTTGTCAAAGATCACCTGGACTTGCTTGGAAAAACTGATTTTGCCATCCTGGTCTACCTGACGCAGTCGATAGATGGATATGCGCCGCTCTGCCTCCCGGTCTACAAACTCGTAGCTGCGGACGTCGCTGCTAAAACCAGCGGCAGGGACGAGGCCTATTGGCTCGAATACCTGCCCATCCACCGTCCGCTCCACCACAAAGTGGCTGCTGTTGGTTTCGCTGGCAGTCTGCCAACTGAGGCCCACTACCCCATAGCTGAGGGGTGTGGCCTCAACGGAGAGCCACTCCACCGGGAAGGATGTCTGCGAGGTACTCAGGTTGATGACCTCGATGCCGCTGATCAGCGGGTTGCCCGCATATCCGTGATTAAACTGTATGTCCAGGGTGCCATCGGAAGTGACCGATATGCTCCGCATAAAGGCCCCTTTGGCGCCGGCTTCCCCATAAAGATCTATGTCGCTCAGAGAGGGGGAAGGGTTGCCGTCGATCAGGATATCAAAGATTCGGTCACCCGCGGCATTGACACTTCCGTCCAACTCGGCAAAGTACAGGCGCACCTCCAACTGATCGCCCGGCGTTGCCGGCAGTTGCCAGATAAGGGGGTTCCCGTCGTCATTTTGATCGGTGCGGGCGGTGTTGAACAGCCCCCCCGGGACGCCATTGGGCAGGGAAGGGTCAGACAAATTGATGGGGCCCGGGTGTGCACCCACATCGTCGCCGGTTATGATCTCGTCGGGACCGCTGGTCTGGAAAGAAGAAGCCGGGACCGTGTTGGCCTGCCAGGCGGGCAGGCTGCCGTCGGGGGCGTCGGCATCGGGACCGCCTACATTGAGGCGGTACAGGATGCTGTTGGCAGGCATGACCTCCCAGGTAAAGCTTTTGAACACCTGTGTGCTGGATGCTTTGTCCAGGCCAATGGTCACAGAGTAGGGACTGTTGTCGGCGGCTCCGGCATCGATGGTGCCCAGGATAGATCCGTTGGTGGGCTCAATACTCAAGCCGGGAGGAAGGCCTACTGCCGAATAGACAAAGTTTTCTACAAAGTTGCCCCCGCTACCGACCACGCTGAGAATAGGCTCATCCCCTTCGGAATGAATCTGGTCCGGGATTGTTTCAATCGCCAGAGGGGGATACGAGGGCCCGCCCGGGGCAGAGAGAATCTCGATGCCGCAAATAATGGGGTTCTCTACTACGTGGATAAACTCAATTTCGAGCAGGTTGTCGGTTGTCGTTGGGTAAACCACAAAGACAATCCCTGTTTTGTGGCCATAGGTCCCACTCAGGTCCACCGGGTTTAGACCCGTAACGGGTTGCCCCTCGACCAAAACCTGAAAGAGTCGGGAGCCAGGCGCGGAGGTGCCGCTCCAACTGTCTTTGAGGAAGAGCCGCACTTGATAGGTGCCGGCTTGTCCCACGTCGAAGGTGTATTTGAGTTCATCCGGAGAGCTGAGAAAGTCGGCGTGCTCGGAGTTCATGATCTCCCAGGGGGTAGTCGCCACAATGGCAGACTCTACCAAAGGGGACCAGTTGACCGGATCGCTGTAGGTGGGGGTGTGGCCACCGCCGATGAGGGTAAACCCATCCGTGCCCAGAGTGGGGTTATTTTCATCCGTTACCCAGTCCAACTCTCCATCAATGGCAGATATGGTGGGCCCACCGGTATTGACCCGGTAGAGAATCGAGGCTGCTTCCACTACGGAAACGGCAAAAGTCTGCTCTACCCAGAGGTTGTCGGTATCGGTAGCTCGGACGGTGACAAGGCCCGCATCGGGATTGCCAGGGGTGGGAAAAGACAGGTCCAGGTCCTGACCATTGATGCTGGCCGAAATCAGGCTGGACGTATTGCTGATCAGGGAGTAAGTAAGGTTGCCGCTGCCCAGATCATCCCCAAAGTGACTGTTGAGGTCGATCGACTCATCCGGAGCCCCGGTGATTCGCTCCACATCCGGGAGTGGATTGGTCACATAAGGGCCCTTGGTCGTCACATAGAGTGACTCCCAGTTGGCCGGGAAAGAACTGCCGCTGCCGGCTGTCCCGATCATACCCACCGCCAGGGGTGTCCCGGCCGATTGCACGGCCGTAAGCAGGGCGCCTGTCAGGCTGATGGGCGTACCTAAGTCCGTAAGGGGCCCTTCGCCAGTATTGGGCCCGGCGTTGATGATGATCTGATAACGTGCTTGGGCGGTACCCGCCGTGGGGTCCACCACAAACATCAGCCGGATACTGGGGCTCTCGGCATTGCCCGGGAGGGCAATGTCTACAGGGGGCACCGCCGTAAAGGGCGTACCCCCAGATTCTCCACTTACTTGCAGATCCTGGTTCTCGCCGATCGTGATCTTCAGGTAATCGTCCTGAAACCCATCCCCGATGAACAGGCCCTGCGATTGGCCGGTCCCGAAGGTGTGGAAGGGCGCTTTCATGACGCCATCGACCACAAACAGACCTGTGGCTGTACTCACGTTGACGCCATATTGAAAAGCCTTACGCTGATCGCCGGTCAGGGCGTCACCGGCGGTCTGATATACGGTCATGGCCCCTACAGCACCGCCCAGGATGTCGTTTGGTGTAGCCGGGGGATTGGACAGCCAGTCAATCCAGTTTCCATTGCTAGGATCACCGTTATTCATCAGGCCGGTAAAGCCCAGATTGGCGTAGCCTTGCTTCCAGGCATAGTTGAAGAGCTCGTTCAGATAAGGAAGGTCCTCCGGTGTGCCAATTTGGAAGGGGTCATTGACGTCAGGGATGCCGTCGTTGTCGTCGTCGGGATCATTGAGATCCGAGATCTTGTCCCCATCATAGTCATTGGGCTGGGAGCCGCCGTTGCAGTACTCGGTGCCGTTATCCAGTTCGTCCTGATTGCTAAAGCCGTCACCGTCATAATCAGCATTGGCATCAAAAGCAGGATCGGTATCGGGAAGGCAAAGGATGTAA
Organism: Bacteroidota bacterium; assembly: GCA_003696875.1. Lineage (GTDB taxonomy): Bacteria > Bacteroidota > Bacteroidia > J057 > J057 > RFHL01. Next base: position 13,450 of record RFHL01000356.1, read on the forward strand.
TCGTTGGGCTCGAAGATATGGACGCTGCTGTTAAAATTGGCCACCCAGATGGTGCCGGGGAAAATGTCGGCGTCACCCTGGCAGGTCAGGCCCAGGGCGTTGCCGCTCGAGGCAGTTGCGAGCCAGTCAAGGGAGATCTGGTTCAGCGTGCCGTCGGGGTTCATCTGCAGGCGGTGTAGGTACCCGCTGCCGTTGCGACCGGCAATCAGGTTGCCCGCCATGGCCCCGCCAAAGTTGGTGGCCGTGTATTCGTCGATGGCATTGGTGTTGTTATACCAAAGGGTAACGCTGATATCATCTGGCCCGTCAGGATTGGTTTCGCCGGGGTTCCGAAAGTCAGCATTGTCTGGGTTGACGAGGGTCGCATCCACCGGCGGCCAGTTTACAGGGAGCGAGCGTTTGGCAAAGTTCGGGTCGGAGGGAGAGAGGATCTCGGTCCGAAAGTATTCATCACTTCCCCCGCCGATTTGCGTGTGACTGCCTTTGGTAAAGAGGCCTGCCCCGCCGGCATTGAACGGGAAACCGCTGTTGTCATACGCCAAACCCGGATTGGCCCGAATGGGACAAGGGTGTCCCCCGTAGACCGAATTAAAAACATAGCTCTGTATATCCGTCGTGACCAGGTTCAGGTGGTCCTTGTTGTTGATTTTGTTTTCCCCATTGTCTGAGTCAAAGCTGCTGCTCCCGGGCTCGCCCGCCCGGTAATTATTGGTGATCGTCAGGGGGTTACCCTCATTTTCGGGATATCCGCCCCAGCCACCATTTCCGCCATTGTCGGTGACATACAGCTTGCCGTCCTGGGTGACGACCAGATCGTAGGCATTTCGATAGCCAGGGGAGACCATCTTTAGAGGAATGTTGTCTTTGAGAATGGCCTGGTTGAGGCCATCATTCCCCCCAAAGGGATCATTGATATCAATGCCATTATAATTGGGGTCCGTAGGATCTGTAATCCCATTGACATTGGGTCGGGTGGGATCGTCGAGGGTGGGCAGGTCATAGACATACTGCCGCGCCGGGCTATAGCGATTGTCCGTCAGGATCGGCAAGGCGTCGATGGCATCCAGATCCAGGGCCACGACTGCCGCCGACCACGCATACTCCGTGATGTAGGCAAAGTTGTTGGAGGGCGAGCCGCCATTGGTATTGCCTCCGATTGTGATCAGGAGGTAGTTGGTGCCATTGATGTCTACCACCTGCATGCCATTGTTGGCGTGATTTTCCTCTGACCGGGGCAAGCCACGGAGGATGTCCACCGCTTCCCAACTGCTGCCGTCCAGGAAAGCCGGGTAATCATTCCTGAATTGGTATCCAGATTGACATCCCCGCCACTACCACCGGCACCGACCCGGGAGTCACTGGAGCCGACATAGATGACGGGATTGGTCGCTGTACCCGCTACGGTAAGGCCCGTTACCTGTCGTAGTCCCCCTCCGCCGGATTGTCCGTCGTCATTATGGTTGGGAATCTGCTGTACGAGCGTGATGGTCTCGGCGGCCGTGACATCGTAGGAGACCGTCCCTCCCGCATCGTTGCGTACGATGGTATATACACGGATCAGGCCATATCGCTCTGCGACGTATAGCCTGCCGTCCGGCCCAAACTCCAGCGCCGTACCGTTGCTAAGGGAGTTTCCATTCAGGTTGAGGGTGTATTGGTCAAAGGCCTGCGCCGATACCTGGGTAGATATAAAGCACAGGATCACCATTCCCAGCAGGCTTAGCCGCCGGGCAAAAGCAAAAAAGTAAGGAAGTACCATGCGTTAGGAACGATTGGTTTTTGGCAAAAAAAGAAGCGGGGGGCAAGGTGGACAGAAGAGGGTGAAGGTCTCGTACCCGCAAATGTCAGGCTGAAGCAAGGGAAATGTACGCAACATCGCCTCTTTTCTGGTTGCAGGGCGTTTGAAGACGCAGATTCTACGCCCGAAGTGTCGGATTGGAAGGGCAACCGGGATGTAAGGTTTTGGGGTAAATGTGGAGGTGAAAATGAAAGGAACCTTTTCTTCTCCCAAGCTCACTCGGCTTGAAGGTTTACTTCAAGGGCTTTTCTGCGTATGAAATATCTGTAATGCTGTATTTTTGGCTAAATTATCCGCCAAACACGCCAGTTGGGAGGAGATTACTTGGGTAGGTCTGGTGGTTGGATTCAGGGGTTTCCGATGAAGGCCCAAAAGGCTATAAAGCCTGCCCAAGCAGGGGCGGCATCAGGAGCCTGCTGCTTTTTTGGGGAAAAGGGAAACCCCCTCACATCCCAATTCTTGGAATGTAAGGGGGCGCTTAGGCGGCAACACGAAATGGGGGAACCAGCTTTGACTGGAGAGTGGGTTACTCGTCCCAGATGGAGGCCAAATACTGGCCCAGCGCCTGGGAACAGATTTCGTTGCCGCGCTTGTTATAGTGGTCACTGTCCATCCAGCAGGTAGGGTCATTCAAAACCTCAACGGGAGCCAGGCATACCGATCCCCAGGCCTTGTATTGGTCCAGAAAGAATGGAAAGGGGGCTTCCGGACCCTGGTAGGCTGGCATATAACTAAAGACAATCTGAATATCGTTTTCCCGGCACAGCTTTACGATCTTCCGCAGAAGCGATAGGGGATAATGAAACTCCCAGCCCCAATAGGTGGTATCGGTATAGATTGGACTCAGGATCTGGTTCATTTTTTCCTGATGTTCTGCGAGTTCGGCCGCCGATAAGAGGGTATCCCGGGCATCAAAAGTTGGGGTGGCAGGGTCGCAGCTGTGCCATTCCGTTTCCATTCCCAGGAGATACTTGGTGTAGCCTTTGCGGACCTCTATGAAAGAGGTTACATCCTTGACGATCCGCCGATTGAGAGGGTGTATAATACAGCCCAGCTGACTGGTGGAGATCATCGCGCCGCCCAGGGAATGGGATCGGCGCAATTCTTTTTCCATGACCCCCAGCACAAGGACTTTGGGACGCTTTCCCTGGCCAATCATATCCTCCAGCATAAAAAGATGCTGGTTACGGGAACGACCGTAGAAAGAGAGGTTAACCGCATGAACCGGACGACCGGTCCGGGCGGATAGGGTATCCGAAATGAGGGTATCGTTCACCCCGAAGTATGTACGTGAGGTGCCCATGATGGCCACGTCGATAGGGGTTGGATCTTCGAATATCCGACAGTAGACCCATTGCACCTTTTCGATGCCGGCACCCTGGATAAACTGATAGCCGAACTTCTTGTCGTAGGGAGCAAGCAGGACCGCCGTGCTGGTCAGGGTGAGGCAAAGCAGGAGCCAGAGGAAGGTGCGAGTAAGCAGTTTTTTCATAACGGCAGAACGTCTGAAAGGAGAGGCCTGGACCGGAAGGGAATGGGATGGGTAAGGGATCCGTGCACCGGATTATGAACGGGATTGGATTTTTTGACGGATGAGCTGGAAGATGCCCCAGCCAGATAAGGCCTTGAAAATGAGCGGGAGCTGTCCCCGGGCGGGTGTGAGGCCGATGATGAGGATATCCGTAAACAAATGGGAAATGAGCGTAGCCCAGGCTGCCCCAACGATCCCCATGCGGGGGATCA
>RFHL01000357.1 GCA_003696875.1 Bacteroidota bacterium
CCCCCAACCCCATGCGCGACCGCGCCGTGCTGCGCTTCCGCAACCCCGCCCGTGAGGCCCTCGACGTTACCGTCATGAGCCTCGACGGCCGCATGGTTCGCCGCTACGCCGATGTCCGCAGCGAGTCCCTCACCATCGAGCGCGACAACCTGCCCGCCGGCCTCTACTTCGTCCACTTCGTCAATCCCGCCGGTCAGCACACCGCCACCTCCCTTATGGTGGAGTAAGGTCGATTGACCTATGATCTTTCAGCCCCCGTCCGGTCTCCGGGCGGGGGCTTCGCTATTTGGGCGCGACCGATATTTCGGGCGTGCCGGCTCCGGGGCCCAGGAGGCCCCTCCGCCGTCGGGCGCTTCCGGGGTCGCTATCGCTCCGTCCTTGCTCCGCTGCGGACCAAGCCCTCCAGCCCCCTCACGCCGCCGCAAGCCACCCCTTCAAAAAAAATTAGTCACAAGAGACTAATTTTTGGAATTATTCATCTATATTATTCTCCCCAACTCCCCAACTCAGAACCTCCATGAACGCCACCGCCCAGCGCGCCCTCGACACCGCCCTGCGCCTCTTCAATGCGCAGGGCTACGCGCGGGTGTCCCTCCAGGACATCGCGCAGGCGATGGGCATCAGCCGTGGCAATCTGGCCTACCATTTCCGGGACAAGGAAGCCCTCCTGGCTGCCCTCTCGGGCCAGCTCTGGGACCAGCTGCTGCGCGAGCGCGCCCGCAGCAGCCAACTCCCCTCCTTCGCCAACCTGCACCAGGAGGTGCAGCTCTACTACCGCATGCAGCGGGCCTACGCCTTCATTTTCACCGACCCGCATCTGCTGCAGCATCCCCTCATCCGGCAGCAGTTTCGCGAGCAGACCGCCCTCACCCTCCAGGCCAACAAAGAGGCCCTCGCCTTTGCCTTGCGCCTCGGCAACCTCAAGCCCGAGCCCTTTCCCGGCTGCTACCACCACATCGCCTTCACCACCTGGATGCTCACCTTCTTCTGGCTGCCCCAGCAACTCATCCGGGGCGAGCAGACCGGCGAGGACGGCGAAAAATATATCTGGAGCCTGCTGCTCCCGCACTTCACCGACAAAGGCCTCGCGGCCTTTCGGGCGCACTTTGGCGAGGACTACCTCGCCGCCCTGGGTCCCCCCTTCGAGCAGGAAATCCGGGACCTGCCGATGTTCTAGCCGGGAGGCTTCTTTTACCCTCCCTCGCCCGGGCGTCATAACCATCTTGGTCTCCTATCTCGCTTCTCGCCTCCAAACGTCTCACGCATGCTTCTTCCCACCCACGTACAGCCCCGCAGCGAACCCTATGCCGCCAACCAGGCCGGTATGCGGGCCTTACTGGAGACCTTGCAAGCCCACCTGGAAACCAGCCGTTTCCAGGGTAAGGACAAGCACACAGACCGCGCTCATGCGGCAGGCAAACTGCTCGCCCGGGAGCGACTGGAGCTGCTGCTCGACCCCGACAGCCCCTTTCTGGAGCTCATGCCCCTCGCGGGCCTGGGGGGCAAGGGCTTTGGTCCCGGAGGGACCACCGTGGGCGGCATCGGGCTCGTGTGCGACCGGCTCTGTATGATCTCCGCCAATGTCGGCACCCACAAGGGCGGGGCCGTTGATCACGCCACCCTGCAAAAAAGCCTGCGACTGGGCGAGATCGCTGCTGAGAACCACCTGCCCTTCATCGCGCTCGTCGAGAGCGCCGGTGCCAATCTGCCCGAGCAGGAAAAGATCTTCAACTATGGCGGGGCCAGCTTCCGGGACATCACCCGCCGCTCCAAGGCGGGCATCGCCTCCATCGCGGTGGTCTTCGGCAATGCCACCGCCGGCGGGGCCTATGTCCCCGGCATGTCCGACTATTCGATCTTTGTGGAGGAGCAGGCCAAGGTCTTCCTGGCCGGACCGCCGCTGGTGAAGATGGCCACCGGCGAGGAAGTCGACGACGAAAGCCTCGGCGGTGCCGGGATGCACAGCCGGGTCTCGGGCGTGGCCGACTACCTGGCCCGGGACGAATACGAGGCCTTACGCCTCGCACGGGAGATTGTCGCCACGCTGGACCCGCCGCAGCCTCATATGGTTCCCACCGGGCCTATCGCGCCCCCGGCCTACCCGGCTGAGGAACTCCTTGGCATCGTGTCGCCCGACGTGCGGCAGCCCTTCGATGCCCATGAGGTGATTGCCCGCCTCGTGGATGGCTCGCACTTCACCCCCTTCAAGCCCGATTACGGGCCTACGCTGGTGTGTGGCTGGGCCCACATCCACGGCTATCCCGTGGGCATCCTCGCCAACAATGGCGTGCTCTTCTCCGAATCTGCCAACAAGGGCGCCCACTTCATCCAGCTTTGTAACAAGCGTCACATTCCCCTCCTGTTCCTCCAGAACATCACCGGTTTCATGGTCGGCAAGGACTACGAGCAGGGCGGCATCATCAAGCATGGCGCCAAGCTCATCAATGCCGTGTCCAACTCGGAGGTGCCCGCCCTCACGGTCATGATGGGCGCCTCCTATGGCGCCGGCAACTACGCCATGGGCGGGCGCGCCTACCAGCCGCGCTTTCTGTTTTCCTGGCCCAATAGCCGCATCGCCGTCATGGGCCCCGAGCAGATGGCCGGGGTGATGGAGATCATCCAGCGGCAAGCCACCGCCCGTGCCGGCGGCGAGTTCAATGAAGTCCAGGCCAAGATGCTGCGCGATCATCTGATCAAAGAAGCCGAAAAGAAATCCGATGCCTGGTACGCTACCGGGCAGCTCTGGGACGATGGCGTCATCGACCCCCGCGAGACCCGTACCTACCTCGGCTTTTGCCTCGCCGTCGTCAACAACCGCCCCATCAAGGGGGCGGAGGGCTATGGGGTTTTCCGCATGTGAGCGGGGGCAGAAGAGAGAGGTCAGAAGTCGGAAAAGAGACGAAGATTTTCCAACGCAAAACGCTCCACCCAAAACGCATAAACATCCATGTCCCCACGCGTCTGTGTCATCGGTGCCGGCTGTAGCGGCATCACCGCCATCAAAAACCTGCTGCAGGCAGGGGTAACGGACATCGTCTGCTATGAGCAGAACGATCAGGTCGGCGGCAACTGGATCTATTCGCCTCAGGAAAGCCACTCGAGCGTCTGCGAAACCACCCACATCATCAGTTCCAAGGGCCTGTCGCAGTACCGGGATTATCCCATGCCGGCGGACTATCCGGACTATCCCTCCCACGCCCAGGTGCTGGCCTACTTTCAGGCCTATGCCCGGGACTTTGGCTTGCTGCCGTATATCCGCTTCAATACTCGGGTGGAGCGGGTGCAGCCACTGCCAGAGGGTAGGTGGGAGGTGACGCTAGCCGATGGCGCCCAAGAAGTCTTTGACTACCTGCTCGTCTCCAACGGGCACCACTCGGTGCCCCGGCATCCTGAATGGAAGGACGCCTTTGCCGGCACCTACCTGCACGCCCACCGCTACAAGCAGGCGGCTCCCTTCGCCGGGCAGCGCGTGCTCGTCGTCGGGGCCGGCAATTCGGGCTGCGACTGCGCCGTGGAGATCAGCCGCGTGGCGGCTTCGGTAGATCTGAGCATCCGCACCCCGCAATATATTGTGCCCAAGTTCATGATGGGCAAGCCCACCGACACCTTCAACGAAACCCTGATCAAGTTGCCGCGCCCCATTGCGCGGCTCTCCCGCCGCATTGGGCTTTTTCTGCAGGTGGGCCGCTATCAGGACTACGGCCTGGAGCCACCTCAGCACGACATCCTGGCCGCACACCCCACCGTCAACAGCGAGCTGCTGTACAAAATCCGGCATGGCAAGGTGCAGCCCCGTCGCGGGATCACCCGCGTGGAGGGGCAGACCGTCCATTTTTCCGACGGTAGCCAGGGCACCTATGACAGCATCGTGGCCGCTACAGGTTACCAATTGGCCACCCCTTTCTTCGAGCCAGACTTCCTGGACTTCCGCGATAGCGACCGTGTCGAGCTCTACCTGCGGATGTTTCACCCGGAGCATCCCAGCCTCATTTTCATCGGCCTCTTCCAGCCGCAAGGGGCCATCTGGCCCCTGAGCGACTACCAGGCCCAGCTCGCCGCCAACTACATCATGGGCCGCTGGGCCTGGCCCACTGACATCGCCGCGCGGGCGCGGCGGGATGCCGACGCCATCGAACGCGCCTTCCTCAAACGCAAGCGCCACAACATCGAGGTCCACTACCACGCCTTCCTCAAGCAACTCCAGCGCGAAATCCCCGCCGATGCCCCCACCTGGCCGGAGGCCGTGAGGGTGAGTGCGCCCCCCGGTGATGCTGCGCAGTAACTTTTTCAAACCATTTCCCGCTCCCGTCTCGCCTCTCGAATCCCGCCTCTCAATGAACAGCCTCCTCATCGCCAACCGCGGCGAAATCGCCGCCCGCATCATCCGCACCTGTCGTGACATGGGCATCCGTACCGTGGCGGTGTATAGCGACGCCGATCGCGGCGCCCCCTTTGTGACCATGGCCGACACCGCTGTCCATCTCGGGGGCAGTGACCCGCGCGATTCCTATCTCCATACTGAAGCCCTCCTCGCCGCCGCGGCCCGGGCAGGAGCCGAGGCGGTGCATCCCGGTTATGGCTTTCTCTCCGAGCAAGCCGCCTTTGCCCGGGCCTGCCAGGAGGCAGGCCTGATCTGGGTGGGGCCCCATCCCGAGGCCATCGCAGCCATGGGCGACAAGGCCCGGGCCAAAGCCCTCATGGCCGAACATGGCGTGCCGGTGATTCCCGGCTATACCGGCGACGATCAGAGCGAGGCGGCCCTGGGGCGGGCCGCC
>RFHL01000358.1 GCA_003696875.1 Bacteroidota bacterium
GGGTGGGGACGAGGGTGATCATTGCGGCGCAGCTTTGGTAAAGTGGGTACAAATATAGCAGCTGCCCGCGAGGAGCGGGGAAAAAAGGAGGGTATGTAGTCCCGGCAGGTCCTTCTCCACCCAATCTGCCTGTGGCTATTTTCCCGGAAAGATGTATTTTCCGCCCTCAAAGCTTATCAATACCAGCATGTCCGCGGAACATAAACGTCTGGAGGAAGCCCGCCTGGGGCAGGCTCCCTGGAAAAAGTGGGGCCCCTACCTCAGCGAGCGACAATGGGGCACGGTGCGTGAAGATTACAGCGCTGACGGCGACGCCTGGGGCTATACCCCGCACGAACTGGCCCGCAGCCGGGCCTACCGCTGGGGAGAAGATGGCATCGCCGGGATTTCGGACGATCAGCAGCAGCTGTGCTTTGCGCTGGCGCTCTGGAACGAAGCGGACCCCATCCTCAAGGAGCGGCTTTTTGGGCTGACGGGCCACGAAGGCAATCACGCCGAGGATGTCAAGGAGTACTACTACTACCTGGATAATACGCCCTCTCATGCCTGGATGCAGATGCTGTACAAGTATCCGCAGGCAGCCTTTCCCTACGATGAACTGACGCGGGTCAATCGGGAGCGAAGCAAAACGGAGCCGGAGTATGAGCTGATTGATACCGGGGTTTTTGACGAAGACCGTTACTTCGACGTCTATGTGACCTACGCCAAGGCTGGTCCGGAGGACATCTATATCCGCATTGAGGCCCACAACCGGGGGCCGGAGGCGGCCCCCTTGCACATCCTGCCCACCCTGTGGTTTCGCAACACCTGGTCCTGGGAAGAAAAGTCCTTGCGGCCCAGCCTCAAGGCCATCGGCGGATCAAAGATCCGCGTCAACCATGCCGATTTCCCGCTTCGCTATCTCTACTGCGAAGGGGCACCCCGGATGTTGTTTTGCGAGAATGAGACCAACTATGTGCGTCTCTACGACGACCCGCCTTCGACGCCCTATCCCAAAGACGCCATCAACAACACCGTCGTCACGGGTCGCAACCTTTGCCATCCGGGCAAAAGGGGCACCAAAGCCTCGGCCCAGTACCGGGTGGTGATCCCGGCGGGAGGCAGTCACCGGATTCAGCTGCGACTGGGGCCGGTAGGCCAGGAAGAGCCCTTTGCCGAGGCCGATGCCGTCTTTGCGGCCCGGCAGGCCGAGGCCGATGCCTTCTATGCCGGTCTTCAGACCGGCATCGGGGACGAAGACGCCCGGCGCATTCACCGGCAGGCCCTGGCCGGGATGCTCTGGACCAAGCAGTTTTACTACTTCGACGTGGCCGAGTGGCTGCGCGGCGATCCCGCCGAGGGGACACCGCCGCCTGAGCGGCGACTGGGGCGCAACCGGGACTGGCAGCACCTCAACAACGCGGACATCATCTCCATGCCCGACAAGTGGGAGTATCCCTGGTATGCGGCCTGGGACCTGGCCTTTCACTGCGTACCCCTCACCCTGCTGGATCCGGACTTTGCCAAGGAGCAACTCATCCTCTTCACCCGGGAGTGGTACATGCACCCCAATGGCCAGTTGCCCGCCTACGAATGGAATTTTTCCGATGTCAACCCGCCCGTTCATGCCTGGGCAGTCTGGAAGGTTTACCAGCTGGAACAGAAGCACTTTGGCCGCAAGGACCGCCCCTGGTTGGAGGAGATATTCCATAAGCTGCTGCTCAATTTCACC
>RFHL01000359.1 GCA_003696875.1 Bacteroidota bacterium
CCTTTGGCTCGACCATCCCACCGTAAAGGAGACCCAATCCGGATTGGTCCATCTGGGGGAAGTCCTCACCCAGGATGCCCTTTTTGTTCTGACCGATGCCTACCGGCAATTTGGTCAGGGCGTCGCCCTCGTTGCGACCCATTTTGCCGGCCGCATCGCCAAGCGGGACCACTGGGACCGCGATGCGGTCCGGACCCTCTCCCAGGAATTGCTGCAAGACCTGAGCACACTCTGGGCAGAATTTACCGCCGACCAGCCCGACATCATGGCGCAGTACCTCAAGGCTGGGGTGGCGAGGCATCTGGAAGGCCTGGATCGGCTGATCGAAGGCGCTCCCGAGACGCTACATCTCTCCATGCCGGAGGCGTACTATGCCCCTCACCCGACCGACAGCAGCCGCGCCCGGCGGCAGCGGACCCTGCAGCGATGGGCACGGGCCTGGTTGGGACAAAAGACCCGGCGGTTCCAGTACCGAGAAATCCTCGATTATGAGGTGCACACGGTCTATCTGAAAAATTTCCAGGCTTATCTGCAGGCCATCGGGATGTCGACCTATGGGTTTTCAGAAGAATTGAGCCACCTGATTCTCACCGTATTTGATTGTTTGCAGGACATGATGCGGCAGGGGCCTGAAAAGCGGAGCGAAATCCAGGCAACCATGGTTAGCCTGTTTGCCCACTACCAAACCCATCTGACGCAACAGGCCTCAGGGTTTGAGCGCTTTTTGCAGGAGTTTCATCAGCTCTTTGTCATGCGTCTGGGCCGGGACCTGGTAGAACCCGACATTCACAACCTGATCCGCCGTCCACCACTCGAGGCAGAGAAGCTCAAAACCCGGATCCAGTCCTTTGCGTCCCGCTGGGAGCAAAACCAGCGGGGCTTTCACAAGTACATCGCTGCCAACCTACAGTTGCTGAGCGTACACAAGCATCTGCGCTGGCTACAGGACGGCATCAACACCGAGATGGAAATCCGCTGCTTCAATGGCCCCCTGGCCGCCCTGCAGCGGGTACGTGACAACCTGAAGCGCCTGCGTCAGACGATAGAACAGGGCGAGGCGGTCAAGGATCAGAAACTGCCCTTCCGGACCGAAGAAATCCTGATCTTCCCTGACGACCGGATCGTCGAGGGTGTCATGGCCCACCTGAAATATGTCCTGGAGCAACTGCCAGAAACGGTCCGCCTGATCCGCAAGCAGTCCCGCGAAGCCCTGGCCAAGGGAGAAGGGGCCGCGGCGGAGCACCTCACCATCTCCCTGACCGAAACCGTCAACTTTCTGACGGAAACCTACTTTGTCGCGCCCTTGCAGGAAACCCTCTCGGGCCTGCCACGGACCTTTAAGCGGATATACCATCAGGTACAGGATGCCATTCGCCTGATATCCTTTAATCTAGGTGAGGACAGCCCCGAAGCGGAGCGAACCCCCGACCAGCTACGTGCCCTGCTGGACCGAGTGGATAACCAGATCGCCGATGCCGAGGAGCGCCTCTGCGGCATCCGGGCCGATGCCGAAGCCCGCCTTGCCCACAGCCTGGAAGAAACCATGCACCAACTCTCGGCCCACCGCCTGGTGGAGCAAGGGGAGCAACTGCGCCGGCACATCCGGGGCGAACGACGCAAGCAAGGCATCCGTCGCCTGGGCGACGACCTCCGGCAGCGTCTGCAGGAGCGCGTCGCCCAGGTAGCCTCCTTCTGGGGGCGCACCCGGGAAGATATGTTCCGGGCGGGTTTTGAAGCCGCCCATCTACACGAGCGCAACCCCTTTGCGCGCTTGCAAGATTTTCTGGATCAGGTGAGTCCCTCAAAGCAGGTCATGACGGACCTGCCCTTTTACTACAAGCAGCTCTTTACGGGCCAGCAAACGGTAGGTCGCACCCTGCTCCCCAACCGCGAGCGGGAATGGACCCGGGCCGAAGTCGCGGCCACCCGTATGCATGACCGGCAGGGTTCGGGCTTGCTGATCGTAGCCGAGGCCATGTCAGGCAAGACCTACTTTTGCGAGCAGGTGGCCGAGAACCTGTTTCAGGGAGAAGTGGTCCGTTTGGAGGCCCCCAAAGGAGGTGCCCGTCGCTCCCAAGATCTCACCCTGGCCTTTCAACAGGCGCTGGGTCAAAAGGGCAGCCTGAGCCAGTTGATTGAGGGTATGGAGCCAGGAACCGTCGTCTTTATTGACGACCTGGAGTGCTGGTGGGAGCGCCATGCCGAGGGCCTCGCCGCCATGCGGCGGCTGTTTCGCACCATTCAGACCTACGGAAACGACTACTACTTTCTGGTCAGCTGTAACCGGCATGCCTTCCGCTTGCTGTCTCAGTTGTTTGACATCGACGCCTTTTTTGCCGACACCATCCACCTGTCTCCTTTCAGCCCCGACAACCTTCGCCGGGCCCTGCTCACCCGCCACTACTCCAGCGGGATGAGCCTCACCCTCAATGGCATCCCCGAAGAAGACATCCGACGCCGGGAGAAGCTGGCGCTTTTCCAGAAGTTTCATCAGCGCACCCGGGGCAACATCGGTCATGCGCTGCGCCTGTGGCTGGCCCAGATTCAAAAGGTAACAGAAGATACCGTCCACGTAGCGGAACCTGAGTACGTAGAAATGCCTGAAATTGATCGGGCTGACTGGCTGATTATGCTCAGCCAGTTTGTGTTGCATAAGCGCCTGTACCTGGACCAGATAGAACGCATCTTTGCGGTAGAAACCCGCTCGGACCTGCAAGAGCGGGTACATCACCTGGTGCGGGCAGGTCTGCTCATGGAGATTATGCCTCAGCGCTACGCCCTGAATCCATATACTTACCCCCACCTCATCCAGCAGCTACAGCGCTGTCAGATCATCTGATATTCCCCCGCCTTACCCTTACCATGGAAGTCCTGCTAACGCCCAACATACGGCCCCTGCTCATGACCGGTCTGTACGCCAGCCTGAGTGGGATCCTCATATTCATGCTATTCTCCGGCCTGCGTCAGATCCTGCCCAGCCTGATCCGGCGGCCTCGCCAGTTGAGAAACATTCAGGAATTCCTGCCTCTGGCAGAGACCATCGTATGGATTCTCTTGGTCACCCTTACACTGGTGTATCTGATCACCCCCAACCCCCTCCTGGGACTGGTGGTCGCGGGCATCCTGACCGGCACCCTCTGGTACCCGCTGCGCAACCTATTTTCGGGCCTCATCCTTCGCTTTAGCCGGCGGTATCGCCCCGGCCAGCGCATTACGATGGGCGAAGTCTCTGGCCTCATTACCAGCCTGGGCCCGCTGACCATGGAAATCGAAGGCTCGGAGGGACAACGCCTAATCTTACCATACCATGAGGTAAGCAACCGGCAAATCGTACGCGAAAGCCCTACGGAGCAGGTCAAGCGCCACAGCATAGATGTGTGGGTACAGGGGGAGCAGTCGGTGCTGGAAGCCGAGCTACGCCTGCGTCACTTTGTCCTGACTTTACCCTGGGCGGTGATCAGCCGGGAACCCAAGATTTCCCTGATTGAGCAAAACGAAACGGGCATGTTCTTTCGCGTCGTGCTCTACGCCTTCCATGGCAAGTACTTCCCCCAAATGGAGCAGTGTGTGCGGCAATTTGTAGCCAAAGAAACCGCCTAAATGCCTCCCGAGGCAAAGGCTGCCGCAAATTCACGGAAAAAGGCCAGAGCCTCCGGATTGCGCATAGCATCCTGGCTCGCCGCCTGCTCCCAAGGCGTGCCCATCAGCAGCTTCTTGATCGGAGCTTCCATCTTTTTGCCACTAATGGTGTAAGGAATGGCCGGTGCGGCAAAGATCTCATCCGGCACATGCCGGGGGGAGTACTGCTCCCGCAGGGCCTGCCGGATCCGCCGGTGCAGCCCCTCGTCCAGCGTATTCCCGTCTCGCAATACCACAAAGAGCGGCATGTAATAACTGCCATCGGCCCGCTCCAGGGCTACGACCAGGCTATCAGCCACCTCGGGGAGTCTCTCCACGGCGCTGTATACCTCAGCCGTTCCGATCCGAACCCCGCCCCGGTTGAGGGTGGCATCGGATCGACCATAAATAATGAGGCTTCCTCGGGACGTGATCTTGATCCAGTCGCCATGTCGCCACAGGCCGGGGTACATATCGAAGTAGCTACTCCGGTACCGGGCGTGCCCGTCATCCCCCCAAAAAAAGATCGGCATCGAAGGCATAGGAGCGGTGATGACCATTTCGCCCAGCGCATCGATGACCGGCTGACCGGCTTCGTTGAAAGCCTCTACCCGGCAGCCCAGCATCCGACCCTGGATCTCCCCCGCATAGACCGGCAAATAGGGGCTCCCTCCGACAAAGCCGCTGCAGACATCGGTCCCGCCGCTGAGGGAAATGAGCCAAAGGTCAGACTTGACGGCTTGGTAAAGCCAGCGAAAAGCCTCCGCTGGCAGGGGTGAGCCCGTCGAGCCGATCGACTGAAGCTGTGGCCAGGGTCGACGTAGGTCGAGCCCTGCCTTCATGCAGCTGATGAAAAAGGCGGCCCCGCCGCCGAAGTGGGTAATCTCGGCCTGCTCGGCCAGGTCCCAGAGGACCTGGAGGTTGGGATGGGCGGCCGCACCATCGTAAATGACCAGTGTGCCTCCGGTGAGAAGGGCACTGTTGGCGTAGTTCCACATCATCCAGCCGGTGGTGGAGTACCAAAAAAAGCGGTCTCCCGGCCGGCAGTTCTGGTGCAGGCCCAGGGCCTTGAGGTGCTCCAGCAGGATGCCGCCGGTGCTGTGCGTGATGGCCTTGGGCTTACCGGTGGTTCCGGAGGAATACAGCACCCAGATGGGGTGGTCAAAGGGGACCGGAGTGAATCGCAAGGGAGCCGCATCGACCTGCATCATGTGATGCCAGTTGGTGGTGCCGGGCAGGGCTGCCCCCTCAGGGCCCTGAAGGTAGGGCAACATGACCACCTGCTCCAGGGTGGGAAGGTTTTCGGTCAGCGCCTGCACCGCCTCCCGGCGGTCAAAGGACCGCCCGTTGTACACATAGCCATCCACCGCAAAGAGCACCTTGGGGCGAATCTGCTGGAAGCGATCTACCACACTGGCCGTACCGAAGTCCGGCGAACAGCTCGACCAGATGGCTCCCAGGCTGTTGGTGGCGAGAAAGGCGATGAGCGCCTCCGGGATATTGGGCAGATAGGACACCACCCGGTCCCCGACGCCGACGCCGGCGTCGCGCAACCAGGTGGCCACCGTGGCGACCTGGGCCTCCAGCTCGGTCCAGGAGAGGGCTTGCAAGGAGGTGCGTTCGGATTGAAACACCACCGCCGGGCGCTCGGTGGTACGGTGACGAAAGATATGCTCGGCATAGCTGAGCCGGGCCCCCGGGAACCAGCGGGTACCGATCATGCCCTCAGCCGGCCGCTCGCACACGGAGCGGTAGGTCCCATGACTGATCACATCAAAATAGGTCCAAATGCTCTCCCAGAAGGCCTCCGGCTCGTCAACCGACCACTGCCAAAGCTCGGCGTAGTCCGAAACCTCCAGCAGCCGTACGCTGGCCAGCCATTGGATATACGCATGCATTTCTGATTGCTCAAGAAAAGCCTTGGATGGAGTCCAGAGAAGGGTATCGGTTGCAGCAGCCATATCAGGTGGATATTTGCGGGCGGGCGGCGACCTGCCGCTTGCCGGACCTTAAAAGTCCATAATTCCATCTTCTTGGGCAAATGGAGAAAGGCGGCCAGATAGGAAAAGTTATGGGCTATACCCAGGCAATCCTGGAGCAGGATGGTCTGCCGGAAAAGAAATCCCATCTTCGTACCTCATCCAATGCTCCCCCATGCGCCTTCTTTCCATTCTCTTCCTGCTGCTGGTTTTGGGTCTATGGACCTGCCAACCGGCCCAAGAATCTCCGGCTCCCCGGCCGCACATTCTTTTTGCCATCGCTGATGATGCCTCGCCCCACTTCGGGGCCTACGGCACCGGTTGGGTCCGCACCCCCCATTTTGACCGGCTGGCCAGTCAGGGCCTGCTCTTTACCCAGGCCTATACCCCCAACGCCAAGTGTGCGCCCTCTAGAGCCTGTCTGCTGACGGGGCGCAACTCCTGGCAACTCGAAGAGGCTGGCAACCACCTGGCTTTC
>RFHL01000360.1 GCA_003696875.1 Bacteroidota bacterium
AGCCAACTCCCCGCCGCCGCCAGCGGCGTCGGGGGTGGGCTGTCCATGTGCCACAGCAGCGTCTGCCAGTCCGAAGGGTGTCCCCCCTTCAGACTCCCCCAGCGAAAGGCATAGCCTTCGCGCCGGGGCAAGCTGGAGGGAGCCAGGGCTGCCCGCAGCTGACTATCGACGGGAAAGAAGCTTTCTGCGGGCAGGGCTTCGCCCCGCAGCAAGGCAAACAAGCCATGCAGGGCCGTTTGTAGCCCCTTGGCATCCATGGCCCGATGGCGTACCCGCAGCATGAAGCCATCGGCAAAGAGATCCAGCGCCGCCATGGCGGGACCCCAGCCGACCCGGACACACGGATGATCGGGATCGGTGGGAAGGGGCACCTGATGCACCGCCAATGCGGGCAGGGGCCCGCCGGGATACCAGCGGCGGCCCCGCCGCCGGAGGGCCAGCGCCGGAAAGGCCGCTACCCAGGCGGGCAGGCAGGCCCGCACGGAGGCCGCATCCAACGGCCCTTCTCCCCGGATCAGATACACCAGGGCAAAGGGCGGCACGATGGCCTCGGCGGCCAGATAGAGGCGTTCATTGAAGCTGAGCGAACGGATCGCAGTAGGCATGGCGGGGAACTTAGATGCCGACAAAGGGGCGGATTTTCGATAGGTTTGATGTATTTTCCTGCATCAGCCCGTGGGCCTTTCCTTTTTGTGTCCCTGATCATGCCTACAGACCCTTTTCCCGCCGCTGCCGCGGTTTCCTTTGGGAAATACCCGATCCGATATCATGACAGCGGGGCGGGGCAAGCTCTCATCCTGCTCCACAATGGGGGCACCAGCCACCGCATCTGGCAAAGCCAGATTCCCTTCTTTGCCAGATCCTACCGGGTGATCGCCCTTGATCTGCTGGGATTTGGGGAATCGGGTCGCCCCTATGAGCCGCTCACGCTGGCGCGCTACGTCGATATGCTGGCCAGCCTGATTGATCAGCTGGAGCTGGAGCAGCCCATTCTGATGGGCAACTGCATCGGGGCAGCCATGGCCCTGGAGTATGCCTGGCAACACCCGGGACGGGTGGCGGCCTTGGTACTCAGCAATGTCTGCGGCGGGGCGTCTATGATGCGGTATTTTCATCCTTTTTTGTTTCCGGCGGGCCGTTCCCTGCCAGTTTTTGCGTATCGTGTGATGGGCTATGCCACCCGTTGGCGGTGGGTGCGGCGGCAGATGACAGCCCGGCTCTTTGGCACCCGAACCTTCGCCCGGGACGATCTCTATCAGCACCTGGTGGAGGCCATTACCCATCCCCTCCAGCCTCGCTCCCGCCTCCGATTGCTGCAGGGCATGCCTTCCTTCAGCAAATTTGACCAGCTTCCCCCTGCCTCCCGGCTGCCTGCTCCTACGCTGATCTGTTGGGGGGAGCGAAACCGGGTCCTTCCCCTCCGGCGGGGCCTGCGTCTTATGGATGCCTTGCCGCCCACCACCCGGATTATTTTCCCCCACAGCGGACACCTTCCCATGGTCGAGGAGGCGGATCGGTTTAATCAGGAGGCGGCGGCATTTCTGAGCGAACAGCTTGCTCAGCGGGCCGGCGCCCCATAAGCCGCAGATGTTGGTAATGGGCACGCAGTGCCTGTCCCAGGGTATCATAGGCATAGTAAGGCAAGCCATATTCCTCTGCTGTCTGCTGCACGATAGGCGCGAGCTCCGGATAGTGTACATGTCTGATGTAGGGGAAAAGATGATGCTCGATCTGGAAGTTGAGCCCGCCACAAGCCCAATTGAGCAGCGGTGAATGCATCGCCCAGTTGGCGGTGGTGTGCAGTTGGTGCCCGGCCCAGCCCTGGTCGATGCCCCCTTCGGCATCGGGCACCGGCATGGCATTGACCGGCGTGAGATGGGCCAATTGAAAAATCAGCGTCAGCAGCGTGCCCGCCACCAGATGCATCAGCAAAAAGCCTGCAAGCGTCTGCCAGGCCGGGGCCGGCATGAGCCAGAGGGGAATCACCAGCCAGATGAAGTAGGCCACGATTTTATAAAAAATGAGCCGGGCCCAGATCTGGGGAAGATGGGTCTGCTTTTGATAAAACAGCCCTTCAGCAGCGAAGCGGCGCTGCTTCAGGTAATCGGTCAGCAGCACCCAGGTCAGGGTGAGCAGGCTGTAGAGGGCAAAGGCACACAGATGTTGCCAGCGATGCAGGGGCCGCCAGGGCGTTTCCGGGCTAAAACGCAGGATACCCTTGCCGGCATCCAGGTCGATGTCATGGCCCGGGATGTTGGTATAGCGATGGTGGAGAATGTTGTGGGAGGTCTGCCAAACCAGCTTGTCGGCGCCCAGCAGGTAGGCCGACAAACTGGCCAGGGCATTGAGACCCCGGTGGCGGGACCAGGCCCCGTGACAGGCCTCGTGCATGACATTGGCCCCGACGAGGGCCATACCCAGGCCCATGATCATCCAGAGCGGCGCCTGCGCCCAGAAGGGCAGCGGGCGGCTCAGCAGCAGCCCATAGGGCAGCAACAGGATCGCGAAGCAGACCAGGGCTTTGCCCGCCCCCCGGCGGCCGCTGCTGCGGCCGGCCGGCTGCTGCGTCACATAGGCCCGCACGCGGGCCTTGAGCACCTGGAAAAAAGGGGCATCCCGCTCGGCACGAAAATGGACGGATGGAGACTTAGCCATGGGTAGAAGGCTCAGGATGAATCGGTTGGATGGCTTGACCGCACCTGCTTTAGCAGAAGCGGCAACAGAAAGAGATCGGCCAGCAAGGCCGTAATGGCACTCACGGCCATGGCCAGGCCCAGCACCCGGATGCTGTCAAGCTGGGCGAGGATGAGCACCGCAAAGCTCAGGCCTAGTACCAGACTGGTCAAAATCACCGGCCGACCCGCGTGCCGGGTCACCGCCCCGAAATCACACCCCTCCGGTGGCTGCTTGCGGTAGACATTGAGCAAATGCATGGTATCGTCGATGGCGATGCCAAAGGCGATGGTGAAGGCGATGTTGGTGCCCGCCCGAAGCTCGACCCCCAGCCAGCCATACACGGCCGCCAACAGGAGGAGCGGCACGACATTGACGACCACGGCGATCAGGGGCTCCCGCCATCGGCGGAAGTAGAGCAGCAGCAATCCAAAGGTCAGCCCAAGGGCTGTCACCAGCCCCTGGGCAATCTGCCAGGTGGTTTCCTCGGTGTTTTTGTCGACCATACGCCCGACGCCGGTGTAGTGGATGCGCCAGGTTTCCAGATCGGGATGGGCATCCCGATCGGCCCGAAAGGCGTCCCCGCGGCTTCCGAGCCGGGCCGAGCCCTCGTCGGGGATCAGCCCCCAGAAACGGAAGCGGCTGCTGTCGGGCGCCATCATGGGGAGGTCGGGCCGGTGCAAGGCAGGGGTGAGCAGGCCCGCCACCGGATAGTGGGCCCGGATGAGGGCTTCGGTTTGCGCCAGGCCCTCTTTTACCTGAGCAGGGGAAGCCCCGGCCGGGGGCTCCACCAGGAAGGAGAGGGGGCGAGAGCCCCCAAAAGTCTCATCAAAAAAGCGGGCCTGCACCCGGATGGGGGCATCGGCGGGGAGGCCGGAGATCAGCAGGGCATTTTGCCGGAGCTGGGGTAGGCCCCCGGCCACGATGATCCCCGCCGCCAGCAGCAGCCCCCAGCGCCAGCGGGCGCTGGCTTGCCCCCGGTGCACCCATCCCAGCAACCAGCCCAGCCCCTGGTCCACCCAGGGGAGGGGGGGCGGCACCTTGAACGGAAAGCAGAGAAACACCAGCAAGGTGAAGGTCAGAGACACCCCCACCCCGATGGCCACAAACAACCCAAACTCCACGAAGACCGGAATCCGGGCGGTGGCCAGGCTGGCAAAGCCGATGGCCGTGGTTAGGGAGGTGAGCCAAAGA
>RFHL01000361.1 GCA_003696875.1 Bacteroidota bacterium
CGGTACGACGGCATCAGTCGGTCCAAAGCCTGGGCGGGAAGAACTGCAGCCAGATCCTCAACGCCAGCATCGAGGTCGCCAGAAAGGCCGAGCCGTCCGCACGGAGGCGCAACCAAGGTAGCCTAGACAGCAGCTTCAGGGGGACCGCCTGTCAGGTCGTTACCGCCCATATACATGCCGCCAGCCGTGCCCCTCCCGTGCGAACCGCGCATCGGCCTGTCCGCAGCTTGCGCCAGTCAGCTGAGGATTACGTACAATATCAGCCCCGCCCCCACGGCGCCGCTGATCCCGGAGACAAGCAGAAGAATCCTTCTGCGGCGGTCTTTAACCTCCATCCGTGACGATGCCATGACGGCTAGGTTCGCAATGCCAATCGCGATCATGCCGCTGATCGTTACTCCACTCCAGGGATCAACCACGCCCGACTATCCCGGTCATGAGTAGCAGTACCCCGAGCATTTGCAAGACCGTGCAGATGTACAGCCATTTTAGCCGCTGCCTTCCCTCAGGCGTATAGTTCGCGGGATTAGCATAGTTCCACTGCTTGAATATGGAGCGCCCTTGGTACGGTGAGGTCCCCGGTGGAATGTCGGTGCGATACTTCGCCAGCGCATGTGGCAGCACCAGGGCCGCCATGATTCCGCATCCCACGAATAATGCCATGCCAAGGATAACGGGCATGTTCATCGGATGCCTCCGCCGGTCACCTTCCAAAGAATGTAATCCTCCAGTCTGGTCACGAAGGTATCCACTATGTCCTTGAGCGTGGTTGACGTCCTCGTGAATTGCCCCCCCGTCCTCCCCGAGCCCGTCATCGAGAAAGGAGTATAGTCGATACCGAACTCGAAGGTGATACTGTTGCCTCCCTTAGAATCCGAGCCACAGAAGCCCACGAAGCCGACCCCCAGGCAGGCAAAGGGACTGGCACCCTCAAAGTGATCTCGTGATGACGCACTGACGAGTTCCATGCCGACTTGCGTATCCTCCACGATTGCGAACTCACCCGTGGAATAAACGCCGAGCCCCAGGGCCCCTTGACTCTTGTCCCAGAACACTCCCAAGGCTCTTCCACCACCACCTCCGATAACAAGGGTAGAAGAAAACCCAAGGGCTATGACGCCGCAGTCTCCCGGTGTTCTGGGATCCCCCTTCGTGTCACAAGGCTGCAGCCCAAACGGATCCCCGAAGTTGACCGGATCCCCGTTGGCATACCCGTAGAGGTTCAGCCCACCCGCGATCCCGATCGGGTCTTCCTGCGTGAACCGCCCCGTCTGCGGGTCGTAGTAGCGGTTCCGCCTGTAGAGTAACCCGCTGGCGTCCTGTTGTTCAAGCAGCAGGCTCCCGTACCAGTCCCGCACGCTCC
>RFHL01000030.1 GCA_003696875.1 Bacteroidota bacterium
GGGTCAACCCGAGATGATCGGCAGCCTGCCCTTCATCTTCGGCGGCCCGCCGCAGGCAGGCGCCGTCAACATCCGCTATCAGGGCGACTCCCTGCTGATCGCGGCCCCCTTTCCCCTGGTGCAAACCGTGATGGCCACCCAGGCCCAGGATACCCTCCTGCCCGGGAACGGCTTTCAGCCGCTGGCCCTCCGCGCCCTCTACGCGGGCGGGGGTCATCAGTTTGTCGTTGCCAACTTCACCCCGACAGGGCGGGTGGACCTGCAAGCCGGCGACCGCAAAATGCGGGCGGAGAGTTTTGCTGCCTTACAACTCGCCGTCAGCATTAACGGGCAGACCACGGAAGCCGTCGTACTGGGGCGGGGCGGCCAAGCCGGCCGACCCGCCACCATCGAAGCCGATGGCCTGCGTCTTCGCATCGCCTATGGCGCCCGAACCAGAACCTTACCTTTTTCCCTCCACCTCCACGACTTTGAGATGGAGACCTATCCCGGCACCAACAGTGCGGCTTCGTATGCCAGCGAAGTGCGGCTCGTCGACCCGCGGGACGGCACCGAGGAGGATTACCGCATCTACATGAACCACATTCTCACGCATGATGGCTACCGCTTTTTCCAGTCCTCCTATGACCGGGACGAACGCGGCACCTACCTGAGCGTGAACCATGACTACTGGGGATCCCTTGTCTCCTACCTTGGCTATGCCCTGCTCACGCTGGGCATGGTCTGGACCCTTTTCAGCCGCCAAACGCGCTTTCACCGCCTGCGGCAGGACCTGGTCAAGATACGCCAGAAGCGCCTGGCGCTCAGCCTGCTGCTGATGCTGGGCAGCGCAAGCCTGGGCAAGGCCCAGGAAACGCCTACGCCCGAAGCGCTCGCTGCCCGCAGCGTCCCAGCCGAGCATGCCGGGCGCTTTGCGGAGCTGGTGGTGCAGGACTTTCGCGGCCGCATGAAACCGGTGCATACCCTGTCCCGCGAAGTGATGCGCAAGGTGAGCCGGCAAGAAAGCTACGCCGGCCTCAACCCCGATCAGCTGTTGCTCAACTTCTTCGCCGAGCCCAACATCTGGCAACAGGTACCCCTGATCAAAATCGGGCGCCACCCGCGCCTGTTTGATCTGCTGGACCTGCCCGAGGGGCAGGCCCGGGCGGCCTTTGCCGACTGCTTTGGCCCGGACGGCAGCTACCTGCTGCGGGACGCAGTGCGGGAAGCCAATAACCTGGATCCGGGCAGCCGAGGCACCTTTGAAAAAGAGCTGCTCAAGCTCGACGAGCGAGTCAACATCATGCGGATGGCCCTCTCGGGTAGTTTTCTCAAGTTGATTCCCAACCCTGCCAGCCCCACCCAAACCTGGCTGTCGGCCGAGGCCCAGCCGCATTCGCACCAGCACAACCACGCTACGGAGGAAGATCAGTACCTGCACACCGCAGCGGAGTTTTTCCAGGCCTACCGGGCGGCCCTGGTGCATGCCATAGAAAACGGTCATTTTGACCAACCGGACCAACTGCTGGCCGAGCTGGCTACTTACCAGCAACGGCAAGGGGAGGGGCTGGTCCCCAGCCCGGGCAAGCTACGGGCCGAGATCTGGCTCAACCAGTCGCGGGTCTTCCAGCGACTGGCCGGTACCTATGGCCTGCTGGGCTTGCTGCTGCTGGGGCTGCTGTTTTACAGCGTCTTTGCCCCCCAGGCCCGCCTGCGCGGGCCGCTGCAGATCTTGTTGGGGCTTATGACCCTGGCCTTTGCCTTTCACACGCTGGGCCTGGGCCTGCGCTGGTATGTGTCGGGCCGTGCGCCCTGGAGCAATGGCTACGAGTCGATGATCTACATCGGCTGGACGACCGCCCTGGCGGGGATCCTCTTTGCCCGCCGCTCGGCGGGCGGATTGGCTGCCACGGCCATCTTGGCCACCACCATCCTCTTTGTCGCAACCCTCAGCTTCCTGGACCCGGAAATCACGCCCCTCGTGCCGGTGTTGCGCTCCTATTGGCTCACCATCCACGTATCGCTGGAGGCCGGCAGCTATGGCTTCCTGCTCCTCGGGGCCATTATCGGCCTGATCAACCTGCTGCTGATGGTGTTGCTGCGCCCGGACAACAAAGCACGCATCCGGGCCATCATCCAGGAGATGTCGATCCTCAGCGAGATGACCCTCACGGCGGGTCTTTTTATGCTCAGCATCGGCACCTATCTCGGAGGCGTCTGGGCCAATGAATCCTGGGGCCGCTACTGGGGCTGGGATGCCAAGGAAACCTGGGCCCTCGTGAGCATTTTAGTCTACGCTTTCATTCTCCATATGCGACTGATTCCCAAACTGTTTGGCCTGTTTTCCTATAACCTCGCTACCGTATTCGGCATGGCCTCGGTCATTATGACCTACTACGGCGTCAACTACTACCTCTCGGGCCTGCACTCCTACGCTACCGGCGACCCGGTGCCGATCCCGACCTGGGTCTATGTGTTTGTGTCGGTGGTGGTGGGGCTGAGTGTGGCGGCTTTTGTCCAGAAGCGAAAACACCTGGACAAGCGATAGGGAACAGAATAATTGGAGGAATGCGGGATTGTATCTACCTTTTCTCACGAAAAGGCCACCAGCTCTATACCTCTAC
>RFHL01000362.1 GCA_003696875.1 Bacteroidota bacterium
CACCTCTTCCTTGCCGGTACGCCTCCTGGTACGGCAGATGCGCTATCACACGCTGAGTCTGCTCATCTGGGTCTTTTTGTTGGCGACGCTGGCTGGGTGGGTGGGCAAAGGCTTTGGGGGAGCATACCTTTTTCTGGAGCCAGAGTATTTGGGCGAAGAAGGTTTTTGGAGTCTTTTTCTGGTGGGGGGGGCACTGGGGGCCTTCCTGTTCGCCTATATGGTGACCTTCTTCATCAATGAAAGTTATCGCTTCCACTTCATCGCCCTCACCCGGCGCCCCTTTTTTACCCTGTTCTATAATAACCTTCTTTTGCCGGGGAGTTTCATAGCCTGGTATTTTTACCAGTTTGTCTCCTTTCACGCGCGTACGCAAGGGGGGCTCACCTGGCTGGTTTGGGAGAAGGCTCTGAGCCTGATGCTGGGCGTCGTCCTCGTGTTTCTGGTTTTTTCCGCTTTTTTCTTTTCTCAGCGAGGAATCATCGAACATTATGGTCGCAAGCTGGAGGAAGGATTGACCCAGGGGAGTGGCAAGCACAAGCGCCGGGTCATCCTGGGGCGAGCCCGCGAAGCCTGGTCGGCCAAGCCGGTCACAAGCCACTTCTTGCTTTTTCCATTTCGCATCGTCCGGGCCGATGCGGTTGAGGCGGCTACTTTTCGGGATATTGTGCGCTTCCTGAATCTGCACCATGGCAAGCTCCTGCTCTGGCAGATTCTTACCTTTTTGCTGATTGCGACCCTGGGTTTGCTGGATGATAAGCCCTACTTTCAGATTCCCGCTGGAGCGACCTTTCTGTTGGTGCTCTCTCTGATCATTATGATTATGGGGGGGATCTCTTTCTGGTTTCGCCGCCTGGGGGTCGTGGCCATGCTGGGACTGATCCTCGCCGTAGGGCTGGTCAATCAGCTGGAGGTCTTCCGGGGGCACAATCAGGCTTTTGGGATGAACTACGAAGTCCCGCCTGCCCCCTACACGATGGCGCATCTGGATAGCCTGGCAGGTCCGAAGGATTACCAGGCGGATCGGGCGGCCACCCTGGCAGCCCTCAATAGCTGGAAGCGGCAATACCATCAACGCTACGGCTGGAACCGCAAACCCCGTGCGGTCTTTGTGATGGCTTCCGGTGGCGGCTTGCGCTCCGCATTCTGGACCTTTCATACCCTGCAACAGCTGGACTCCCTCACCGAAGGCCGGCTGAGTGATGAAATCCGGCTTATGACAGGAGCGTCAGGAGGTATGTTTGGCCAGGCCTACTTCCGGGAGCTGTACCTGCGCAAACAGCAGGGCGAATTGAGCTCCCTGCAGGGTGCCCACTATCGGGAAAACATCTCCCAAGACCTGCTGAACCGCATCTTTTTCAAATCCTATACTGACCTGCTGCTACCCCGCCGGACAGTCAGCTGGGATGGCCATACCTATGACCGGGAGACCGGCTACGCCTTTGATCAGCAGGTGATGAAAAACCTGCCGGAATTTCGCGACCGACGCCTGGGAGATTATCAACTTCCTGAAGCCCAGGGCCTTATTCCTCATCTCATCCTGACACCTACCGTTATCAATCAGGCCCGGCAGCTCTACATCTCGGCTAGTCCGGTATCCTACCTGTCCCAGCCAAATCAGATCACCCGTCATTATCGCAGCCGGGGCAGCGGGATCGAGTTCCGACGGCTTTTTGCCCGTCATGATGCCGACAGTGTATACTGGGCTACCGCGCTGCGGATGAATGCGTCTTTTCCCGTCTTCATGCCGATGGTAGAGCTACCCACCCACCCACGGATGGAGGTCATGGATGCGGGGGCCATCGATAACTACGGGACTATGACCACGGTTAAGTATCTTTTTGAGTTTCGCGACTGGTTTGCCCGCAATACCGAGGGGGTGGTCTTTCTGCAAATCCGGGACAATGATCGGGTGGACCCGATCCGAGACGCGCCGCATCACGATTTTCTGAGTCGACTGCTCGCCCCTCTGGGCGAGGGCTACAACTCTATGGTCGAAGCCAAGGATATGTCGGGAGACTACCTGCTGGCTTTTGTGGACCACTGGTATCAGGGGCAGGTGGAGGTGATTCCTATCGCGTATCCACAAGAGACCAGCAAGGACCCCGCCTCCCTGAGCTGGCATCTAACCCAGCGGGAAAAGCAGGAGCTCCTGCGCAGTATTTATACGCCGGCCAATCAAGAGGCCCTCGCCAGCATCGGGCGCCTCTATGGGACACCCTGGCTGGCTCAGCATGTGCCCGATGAGAGTAGATAGTCTCCTGGTAGCTGTAGCATGCCAAACCGGCCCGGTCAATAGGACCGGGCCGGTTCGTTTTCATTTTCATGGAATCCGACGAGTATGCTCGAACCCTAGTAGGTGACCACAATCCCCACCGTTGGTTGGAAGATGCCGAGATCGTTTTCCAGAAAACGCGTTTGATATCGGCTGGGATCGTTGGGGTCTACCAGAGGACGGTCGTTTTCGTCCTTGACCACATCGAGAATGGGCGGTCCGGGGATGATGTTGAAGTAGACATTCTGGATGTCCAGAAAGAGATTCAGGCTCCACTTCTCAAAAAACCACTTCTTGTCCACCCGGATATCCAACTGATGAAAGGCCTCAATTCGCTCAGTATTCAGCTGAGAAAAGTTGGGGATTTCCCGGCCCGTGATGTCCCAGACATTGCGCAGGCTTGAGAGTTGCACATTGGCAGGGGTGTAAGGCGAGCCGGTCGTAAAGCGCCATTTGGCACCGATTTCCCAGTCCCGGCCAAGCTTCTTGCCCATGGTGAGGGCGATGATGTGGCGGCTGTCCCAGGAAGAGGGCACATAGACGCCGTTTTTGTCCTGAAACTCGCTCCAGCCCAGGGTGTAGGCCACGATCCCGTAGAAGCCGCGGTACAGGCGCTGCTGTAGCAGGACTTCCAGGCCGTAGGTACGGCCTTGGGAGGTAGACTCGGCCGGCTCATTCCCGATCACGCCGAAGTCGCCACCCAAATTGGCCAGGGAGATGGAGTCCCGTAGCAGAAAGGGGTAGTTGTCATAGGTTTTGTAGTATCCCTCAATCGAGATGCGAGAGTTGTTTTCGGTGGTGTAGGCCAGGCCGCCGACGATGTGGTTGTTGCGGATATAGGTGATGTCCGTATTGGCGAGTGCGCCACTCTGGGTGTCGCGGTAGCCCAGTACCGTGTAGGGCGGCAACTGATAGTAGATTCCCGCATTAAAGTTGGCGGCCAGCTGGGGGGTGATGCCAAAGGAGGCCGAGAGTCGGGGCGAAAACTGCTGGAGCGGATTCTGCATGGCCTCGCTAAAGCTGTTGCCGTCAAAGCGGGTACCAGCTGAGAGGATCAGTCGCTCATCAAAGAGGTACTTGCTCACCTGAGCAAAGGCGCCATACTTATGGAGGAGCAGCTCGGACTCAAAGTCGATGGTCCCTACCAGCGGGTTCTGATTGAACTGATCAATCCGGAACTTGGCGTATTCGTAATTGATGCCATAGTTCCATTTGAAACCGGCCGCCCGGGCGGTACGCTCAATTCGCAGCTTGTTTTCGATCTCCTGCGAAGTGTAGTCCAGCAAGAGGGTTTGGGTTTCGTCGTTGTTGGCGTTCTTTTGCAGATCGAAGTTGATCATGTTGCGGCTCGCCACCACCTGCCAAAAGCCTTTGTCGCCAAAGTACTTGTAGTTGGCGCCGATGGTGTAATTCCATTGGGTCTGTACCGGCAGATTACCCAGGATGTATTTCTGATAGGGGGTGGAGTCGGCCTCCAGGTTGAGGGCAAACTCATCGAGGGCCCCGAGGCTCACGATGTTGAGCTCATGACGCTTGCCAAACTTGAACTTGTGCTTGTACTGATAGTCGTTGTAATTGGGCAAAAAAGGCAGGGCTAATACCCGGAACAGCAGCTGCAGGTAGGAGCGACGGGCCGAGAAGAGGAAGGAAGAATTTTCTCCGCTAGGCCCCTCCAGCGTCAGGGCCAGGTCGCTGGCCCCGAGGGTGGCCGTGAAGCCCAGCCGGTCGTCCCGGGCCGGCCGCTGGGTAAACTCAAAGACCGAGCTGAGGGCATTGCCGCGATTGGCAGGAAAGGCCCCGCTGTAAAAATCTACCTCTCCAATGAAATCAACATTGATGAGACCCACCGGACCGCCTGAGGCCCCCTGGGTGGCAAAGTGGTTGATATTGGGCGTCTCAATGCCGTCGATGTAAAAACGGTTTTCGTTGGGGGCGCCCCCGCGAATGAGAATGTCATTGCGGAAGCTGGGCGTGCTGGCCACGCCCGGCAAAGACTGGATCACCCGGGAGATGTCCCGGTTGCCGCCGGGGTTACGCTTGATCTCACTGGTCCCGATGGTGCGCAGCGAGAGGGGCGCCTCCTCAATCAGCTTGAAGGGTGAGGCCACGATCACCACCGAGTCGGTGGTATTTTCCTCCTCTTTCAGCCCGACTTCCAGGATGTAGGGCTTGGAATTGGTGACCTGCACTTCATAGACCACTTCTACCTTGAAACCGGTAAAGCGAGCCTCCAGATTGTACAGCCCGGGCTTGAGCCCGCGTATCTCAAATTGCCCCAGGCTGTCGGTGAAGGTGCCGTAGGGCGTTTCTTGGAGCAGAATCGTCCCGAAGGGTAGCCCTTCATTGGTCAGCTCATTATAAATGCGACCCCGGATCACGCCTTGCTGTGCAAGGGCCAGGCTACTGATTCCTGCCAGCAAAAGGCAAAATCGAAACAGGTGAAGCGAGTAAAACCGAAGGATAGATATAGGCGACATGACGATATTCGTAAATAGAAGGGGGCCATTTTTTGAGTCAAGGGGATAACATTCCCCTTGCTTGCTTTGTTTACGATTTTGTGTTATTTTTTTTGTTTTATTACAATACCGTAGTAGTGGGAAGCACATCAGGCACATTTAAGCTCCTCGGCGAATTGCTCCATCATCTGGAAGCCTATGAGGCATCGGCTCCCAGCGCCCATTCCCTGCCCGATTTCCTGGCTTGGGTACAGCGTCGCACGGTCGGGCAAGGCGCTGGCCCGGCAATGTCTGAGCCTGAAATCCGGCAGGCTAGTCACGCGGAGGGAAACATCATGCTTACGATTCTGATCACCTACCTATATCGCTACGCCAAGCATTACGGCAAGAAGGCGCTGGCAGATAGTTCCCTCTCCACACTGGATGAGTTTTCCTTTTTGGCCACGCTACGCTTTCGGGGAGATCTGACCAAAAGTGAGCTCATTCATTTACACCTGCTGGAGCTCACCTCGGGAATAGAGATCCTCAAGCGGCTGGAAAAAAAGGGATTTGTGGAGGTGTTTCCGGACCCGGCCGACCGCCGCTCGCGGCGGGTGCGGATCTCCTACGCCGGCGCGGCGGCGCTGGATGCCATTATGCCCCAAATGAATCAGGTGGCTAGAATCGTATCCGGCAATTTGGGCCCTGAGGGCCTCACCCGGCTCATGCCGCTCTTGCATCAACTCAACGCCTTCCATTCGGTCATCCATCAGGAAGACCGGCAGAGTGAGCTGGAAACCATTACAGAAAAGTACCTGAGCTAGCTTTAGGGCAGAAATTCATCGCTTTGGCAAACGGTACGGAGGCTTCGAAGAGGATATTCTGACGGGAATTTTAGGCGAAAAGGCCCACTATTCGTGCCCTCCGCATGCTGGCGAACCCTAGTAACCCCAGGCAGCCTTTACCTGTGCAAGGGCATACACACCGGCGGTTTCGGTGCGCAGGCGGGTTTTGCCCAGATGGACAGGGGCGAAGCCAGCCTCCCGGGCCCAGGCCTGCTCGTCATCGGTAAAGTCTCCTTCGGGTCCGATCAGGAGGGTAACTTCCTGGCACTCGGCGACGGTATGAAGCCGGTCGGTCAGGCTCTCCGTGGCCTGGGCTACGGCTAGAAAAGCATCTCCGGATATTCCCTCATCCAGCCAGTCTTTCAGGGATATGGGCTCCCGCAGGATCGGAATGACCGACCGGAGGCATTGCTTGGTGGCGGTGAGCAGGATTGTCTCGGCTCGAGCTGTTTTAAAGCGTCCCTTGTACTTGTCGGTCCGCTGGCAGAGTACCGGTACGATCTCACTGGCTCCGAGCTCGACGGCCTTCTCCAGTAGCCACTCAAAGCGGTCTCGGAGTCGGAGGGGAGAAGCCGCGAGACGTAGGTGCCCGCCGTGCTCACCCCAGCCGGGGTGAGCACGTAGTAAGTCCAGCAACACCTCGTCCCGATGGGCCCGGGTGATCCGGGCCTCGTACATATGCCCTTTGCCGTCGATACAGTGGATATGGTCGCCCACCTGATGGCGGAGGACCTTCAGGCAGTGCCGTGCCTCCTCCGGTGGCAGGTTTGCCGCTGTGTCGGTCTGAATCTGGGCCAAGAAGAGTTGCATAGGCGAGCAAATGGGTCGTTCAAAGCTAAGAAATACCGTGAGTTTTGGATAAGCGGAGAAAGACTATTCTCTAACCGACTGTTTATCAAGTGTTTGAATGTCATCCTGAGCCAGCCCGCAGGGCGCCAGTGAAGTTATACTCAGGATAAGCAATTTTATGGCCTCTTTTTTTATCTTTGAGGTGGACTATGTAGATCCCGCACATTCGGTTATCACAGC
>RFHL01000031.1 GCA_003696875.1 Bacteroidota bacterium
GTCCGTGTCCTTGGCCAGCAAGACCGACCAGCTACCGAGGACCCTCAGGTCCAGAAACATCCGGCCGCTGTCGGCAAACTGCTGGAGATTGAGGAAAAAGGATAGCTGAATGCCTTCCTGGTAACCACTCAGGTCGTAGGTGACCGTGGTCACCTGGGCGGTTCCCACGCTGTTTTCGGCCTCGTCGTCGATGTAGAGCCAGGCTCCACTGCCGGGGTTTTCATAGTAGCCAATGGTCCCGGTATCCACCTGCCAGCTTGCGCCCTGACTGGCGGCCGGAGCGGACCATCCGTCGGGCAGGCCTGCCTCGAAGGATTCCCAGGCCAGGGTGTCGGGCATCGGCTGCGGGCATTGGGCAACCAGGCTGGCCCCGAGGGCCAGCAGGAGGAGCAGTATGGAGTATACGCGCAGCATGGAGACCTTAGTCGGTGGCGTGGGTGAGTTGGGCGCGAACAGACCGAAGGCGGGCTTCGTAGCCCACCCGGTCAAAAGTCGGATCCTCCTCCCGGAGGACGAGGCGCACCTCAAGGTCTTGAAGTTGCTGCAGCAACCGGAGCTGCCGTTGTGCCTGGCGCAAGCGGGCCTGGGCAGCTACGCTCCTGTCCTTACTATGGCGAAGCTGCTGCAGGTCGGCTTGAACCTGCGCCAGCTGGGCGCTGGTGGTGGGGCTGGCCTGGCCCACAGCCGGGTTAACCGGCTGAGAGGTTTCCCGAATCGCTGTCCCCGGCCTCTCGGGGGTGGGGTTAGCGGTTTGCAGGGCAAACCAAAGGATGGCGGCGAGTGCCAGGGCCCCTCCCGCAGCCAACAGGCTGCGACGGAGTTGGGGACGCAGGCGCGTCCCGGGAGTAAGGAGCATTCGGAAGCGACTGGGCATAGGTAGCGGGGTCTTACTCCCGGAAGGTACCGCCCGCCTCGTCGCTTTAATCAGCGTTTTGGGGTAAGGTATTACATGTGTTGGAAAGATGGCTTTTCGGTAAAAAATGCCCCGGCCTGACAGGAAAGCCAGCTGGGCCGAGATCGCTCCCCCCGTACTTCGAACCCTCAACCCGGAACTTCGAACCCGGAACTTTCTCACCGCACCAGACTACCCAGCCCCAGGTGGTTCTGGTCCCGGGCCATGCGCAGCAGCTTGAGCAGCAGGATCGCGGTGATGTAGGCGTCCCCCCAGGCGGTGTGCCGATCGGCCCGGGCGATGTCGTAGCGCTCGGTCAGGGCGTCGAGGGTGTAGTTCCGGTGGTTGATGTGTTCGGGACTGTGACCGGGATGTTCCAGCTTTTGGGCGAGCTGGGCGGTATCAAGACGAAGGTTGTGGAGGTGGAATTTGCGGACCCCCAGCCGGCGCACAGCTTGCTCGATCATAGCCGCATCAAAAGCCAGATGGTGGGCCACCACCACATCGGCGCGCAGATATTGGAGAAAAGCGGCTATGGCCTCTGTTTCTTCTACGCCCAGGGCAAGCTCTGTCGGTACGATGCCGTGAACGGCTACGGCCTCCTCTTCGAGCTGGGCCTCGTTTTTGACCAGCAGCTCCAGAGAATCGTTCAGGACGATGGCTTCCTGTTCCACCGCTACGGCTCCAATGGAGAGCAGGCGGTCACGGCTGGGAGTAAGCCCCGTGGTTTCGGTATCAAACACCACAAAGCGCACCGCCTCCCAGGGCGTGTTTCGGGCAGGATGGTTGGCCCCCTGCTCGAGATAATCACAGACAAAGTCAGGATGTCCCGCTTGGCGGCATCGCTGCAACCGGCGACTTTGGCGGATATGTTGGATCCAGCGCATCAGCTACCGAAAAAGTTGAGAGAGAAGCGGGTACGAATGATGGACTGCAACTCGTCAATGGTGCGGAAGGCGTATTTCAGGGTTTGGCGCTCGATCTTATTGAGGGATTCGGGTTTGATATAGCGGCCAGAATTGCCCTCGGCAAAGCCATTGAGGGCACGATAGCGGATCATGAGTTCGTAGGCCATAGCGGCCTCTTCGAAGAGAGCGGCATGAACGGGCTCCAGCTCGGCGAGCCGGGCATAGCGCTCGGCGGTATTCACGTAGCCGCCTTCCCGATGGTGGAGCAGCAGCAGCCGGGCCGCATCGGCGAGGGGCATCATGCCCCGCAGCTTGATGTCAAAGCCATCCTTGTGCTTGCCCCCGCGCTCGACAATAAATTGCTTGAAAAAACTCAGCGGTGGGGGGTTGCCCAAAGCATTTTGGGCAAAAAAGTTGATGAAGGTACCGGCCTCTTCCACCAGATCAAAGAGGTAGGTTGTAAGGGCTTCGGACAGTCTGGTATCGCCATAGCCGGCCCGGAAATCGAAGAAAATGGTGCCATGCATGAGCGCCTTGGGTTCGGGTTCCCGAATCCAGCGGGCAAAGTGGGCCTTCCAGCCGCTCAGCGGCTGATTCCACTTGGGATTGGAGGCCATAATCTCTCCGGGGCAATGGGCGAAGCCGCAGGCTTCGAGGGTGTCAGTGACGGCCTTGCCCAGGCGCAGGAAATAGGCGGCCGTGGCCTCAGCCTCGGCCTCGGGCGGATCCTCGTACAGCAGGGCATTGTCCTGATCGGTGCGCAGCAGCTGTTCGCCCCGGCCCTCGCTGCCGAGCGACAGCCAGCAAAAAGACTGGGCAGGCGCTTCCAGGCCTTCGGCCTGCAGGGCCGCCTGCGCCATCTCGATGGCGCGGTGGATCAGGGCATCGTTGATCTCGGTAGCGGCGCTGGTGATGAAATCCACCGATATCTCCTGCTGCAGATAGGCGTGCAGCAGGTCCTCGGCCCGGTCACGGATCTCGGCGAGTTCGGCCACTGAGCGGGCCTTGCGCAGCCGCTTGACCAGCACGGCGGGATTATTCCCCTGGGCCTGCAGCACGTCGTGCTCGGAGTAGATCCCTACAAAACGGCTGTGAGGGGTGCCGTCTTCGGTTACCACCAGATGCCGGATGTTGTGCTTCATCATCACGAGGATGACTTCGGCGATGGTGCCGCCCGCCTGGACGGTTTGGACGGGCTGGTTCATGACCGTCGTGACCAGGCCGTCAATGGAGACTTTGCCGGTGCCCACCTTGCGGGTCATGTCCGTTGCCGTCACAATCCCCACCGGGTGCAGTTGCTCATTGGCGACCACGATGGAGCCCACCTTATACTCGGTCATGATCTCGGCGGCTTCTCGTACCGTGTTATGGGGCAGGCAAAAGACGACCTCTTCGTGGGGCTTGAGTTCGATCACATCTTCTTCCCGAAACAGCAGGGTACGGTTGGCGTCCTGCGTCAGGGTCCGGCGAGCCTGGCGGAGATGTCCGGGCTCGTCCCGTACGATGGTCATGCCAGCGGCAAAGCCCGAAGCAAAGAAGACGGCCACCTTAGGATGCTTTTGCATCAGGGGCTCAAAGATGACCTTGGGAATGGCGTAGACGAGGCTGTCTTCCACGGCTCGGGCCGTGGCGACGTAGGGCTGCCCGCTCAGGAGCGCCCGTACCCCGAAGATGTCGCCGACCTCACAGAGGTCGATGGGCTGAGCGCTCCCATCCACTTCCTGAGCTATTTCTACCTGCCCTTTGTTTAGGACGTACACATCTTCCCGGGCTGGATCCCCCTGGCGAAAGATGAGGTCTTCCGCCCGGAAAAAGCGGACCTTGACCTGGAGGGCCATGTCATACAGGTCGGCTTCGGGCAGATACGAAAAGGGCGGGTGCTGCCGCAGGAAGTCGGCGGTGCGGGTGGCAAGGCTGTGAGCGAGCATAGCAGAGGGAATGGGACCGAAACAAAGGGGAATTTGGGCAGCTTCCCGCTGATTCACAAGGGTTCCCGAAGTGATTTTGGTCATTTTGAGGCCGTGGCGAAACGGTTTCACCGGGGGCGAGTGAGGTTTTCGTAAGAAATTTGGCGTTTTTGAACACAACCCCCCCCCCGAGTGGTTGATTGGCAAATAAATGAGCTCTTTTTTTGTAAGGACCTCTGGAGAAGCTTCCCCCTTCTTCATATTGGCTCGTGTCACACGAGCCCGCGTGGGTTGATGTGTTTTCCCCCTCCCCGGCTCCGAGCGGATCCATCGGCCTCAGTCAGGTGTCAGCAGCTTGACCCTTTTCGTTTCGCGTCGCGCTTCCCCATTCGACCCGAAACTAGTCTCCGGCTACACCGTGGTGCCTCACCCATGGGCTTCTGGTATCTTAAGGCAAATGCACCTTTTTGTGTGTTTTTGGATGACTCATTCTATTCCTACGGTTATGATACGGCGCTTTTTCCTGACCTTTTTTCTTGTACTTGGCAGTTGGGCCTCCTTCGCCCAGGTCTCCATTCTGCACTACACCGAAACCACCGGATTTGATCACAATACCCGGGTGGCTTCGCTGGCCATGTTTAATGTGTGGGCTGCAGCCCATAACTACGTCGTGGTCAATGACGACACCGGTGATGAATTCAACACCCTGGCCAACCTGCAACAGTATGCGGTGGTGATCTTTAGCAATACCTCCGGTGCCGGAGGCCTCACCCCGGCGCAACGCGCCAATTTTGAGGCATACATCACCAATGGCGGCAGCTATATGGGGATACACGCCGCCTCCGATACCTACCGTCACAGCACCGCCAATGGCAACAACACAGGTGTGTGGGACTGGTATGCCGAGACCGTCGCCGGTGCGTCGGTGCAGGAGTCTCCCAATCATACGGTTCAGAATCACACGGATACCTTGTTTCATCAAACCCCCGGGCACCCCACCCTGGCCAGCTTGGCCGATCCCTGGATTAAGGTGGAAGAGTATTACTATTGGGAAGATGGTTACCTCAGTCCTGCTTTCATGGAGGTTCTGAGAGTGGGGGAAACGGGCGGAAACACCTACGATGCCCCTCGTATGATGGCCCATGTGCGGGACCTTCCCGGGGGAGGGCGGGCGTTCTACACGGCCCTGGGGCATAGCGTAAACAACTATACGATCGACGTCGATTTTCAGAACTTCATTCGCGATGCCCTCTTGTGGCTGCTCAACGCTCCGGGCGCGATCCTGCCAGCCGGTGAGATTTCGGCTGAGGCCCACGGGGATCAGATTTGTTGGGAGGACGTCGGCGCCCACCGCGCCACCGTGGAGGCGCTGGATGGAGAGGGCCGCTGGGTGGCCGTCGCCACCTATGATGCGGGAACCAGTTGCCACACCCTGAGTGGGTGTGGGACGGCTACTCCGGTACGGGTGCGGACTATGCCGGTGCAGCGAGGCCGCCCGCGGCTGAGCCGCGTTCACCTCCTGAGTCCGCGGCCGCAGTTGCAGGTCGGGGCTGAGCGTATCACCCAGCCTTGCCTGGTGGAAACCCCTTATCGCGTCTACGACCTGCAAGGGCGTACCGTCGCCCAGGGGCGCTGGACCGAGCAGGGCCTGCCCCGCCGCCACCTTGCCCCCGGCTTGAATGTCCTCCGCATCGGTGGCCATCAGTACCGGATCAGACGCTAAGGTCCGGATCAGCCGCCCGCAAGGGCGGCCTTGGCACCTTCGACCGCCTTGCGGGCGTTGCCGATGAAGATGGCTTCGCCCGTCACAACGACTGGTCGCTTCAGGAAGGTATATTCCTCCAGGATATAGCGGCGGTAATCCGCCTCACTGAGTTTTTTTTCGTTCAAGCCCCACTGCCGGTACTTCATCGCCCGGCGGCTGAAAAGCGCCTCATACGAACCGGCAAGCCGGTACATCTCGTCCAGTTCGGCCTCGGTGATGGGGGCGCTCTTGATCTCGCGCAGCACTACCTCGGGCCCCGGATCCAACTCGGCCAGGATCTTCTGGCAGGTGTTGCAGGTGGCGAGGTGAAATATCTTGGTCATGGAGAAGTCGGATGTGAGAAGTCTGAAGTCAGAAGGAAAGGATCGGAGATGAGTCTTGCGGGTTGTTTCCCTTAAAAGGGAAACGGGGCGGCGCGGAAGGGTTCATAAGAAGTCAGAAAGGCAGAAGATGGCTTGAAAGCTTCGAACCCGGAACTTCGAGCATGTTCTCAACTGCTCAAAGCGTCCCGGAAAGACTGGAGCTCGGCTTGTCGGGCTTCATCCACCTTGGGATAGCACATATCCATGGCTTTCAGCGCGTCGACAATCACCTGGGAGACGATGAGGCGCATATTCTTTTTGTCATCGGCTGGGACCACGATCCATGGTGAGTCAGGGGTAGCAGTGGCGTTGATGGCGTCTTCGTAAGCCGTCATGTAGCTGTCCCAATGCTTTCGCTCCTTGACGTCGCCCTCGGCAAACTTCCAGTTCTTGGCGGGGGTATCGATGCGGTCCAGGAAGCGCAGGCGCTGCTCCTCTTTGGAGAGGTTGAGGAAAAACTTGATCACCCGCGTGCCGTTGCGGTGGAGGTAGCGTTCAAAGCTGCGGATATCCTCGTAGCGCTGCTGCCATACCGCGTTGAGGTCGTGGGTCAGTTCGGCGGGGAGCTTCTGCGCGCCGGTCAGGATGCCGGGGTGTACCCGCACCACGAGCACCTCCTCGTAGTAGGAGCGGTTGAAGATGCCGATGCGGCCCCGGGCTGGCAGGGCCTTGGTGGTGCGCCACATAAAGTCATGGTCGAGCTCGTTGTCGCTCGGGCGCTTGAAGGCATGAACCACGACGCCATGGGGATTGACCCCCGACATGACCCGCCGGATGGTGCCGTCTTTTCCCGCTGCATCCATGGCCTGAAAAATCAGCAGCATGGAGTAGCGGTCATGGGCATACATCATGTTTTGGAGCTCGTCTATCTCATCCTGATAGGCTTCGAGGCGCTTTTTGTAGTCTTTTTTGCCGTCGTAAACCGCCTCAATGTGGGTAGGGTGATCTTTCCGGCGAAAGGGCTTTTCGCCGGTGACGAAGAATGCAGTCGTGTCTATGGGCATGGGCTTTCGGCATGAAGGTGAAAAGGAAAGCGGAATATACAGAATGGAATGAAAACATGCTCACAAGGAGCTTGGAAAGCCCAGTCCCCTTGCCTGGTGCTTCCTGGCAGGCAAATTTTTTAAAATTTCAGTATGTAGTGAAAACAATCTTGTTTAATGTTTGGTTCATTCCGGTAAACAATTCGGTGCCAGACAGCCTGTCGTGACGCCCCCAAGCCTACACATGACATGATCTCATTTCCTTTCTGATAAAGATTTTTTGTGGATGGATTTTAGGTGAAGGTCCCGGCGTGAGCCGGGGCCTTTTTGCTGCCTACCCTCAGAAAATCCGTATATTGTCCCCTGCCAACGCCGCTGTCATGGATGAGATCATCGCCAAGACCTACATGGACAGCCCTCTGGGCCCCCTGGAATTGACCGCCACCGAAGCGGGCATCCGCTCGGTGCGCTTCATCGACTATCCCACCTATGAGATCCGGCCGGATCATCCCCACCTTCTTTCCTGCATAGAGGAACTGGAGGCCTACTTTGCCGGCAAGCGGACCCACTTTACGGTATTCCTCGATCTGGCTGGAACGCCCTTTCAGCAGCGGGTGTGGCGGGCGCTGCGGGAGATTCCGCTGGGCACGACCCATTCCTACCTCGAAGTCGCCAAGGCAATACAAGCCCCGGAGGCCGTACGTGCCGTAGGCAGTGCCTGTGCCCGCAACCAGCATTGGTTGCTCGTGCCCTGTCACCGCGTGATCGGCAGCGACGGCAAGCTCACCGGCTATGCCGCCGGTCTCCAGCGCAAGCGCTGGCTCCTGCACCACGAGCAGGGGATGCTCTACGGCCAGCAGACCCGGCTTTTTGAGTAGCCAGCGGCTACTGTACCCGGAGTTTCATGACTTGCCGGGTCCCCAGATGGCCCTGGACCTCCAGTACATACAAGCCTGTCTTGAGGCCCGCACGATGGAGGGTAAAGGCGTGTCCCGAAAGTCCGCTATGGTGGCGGAGGCGACGCCCTTGTAAGTCGTACAGGTGTAGCGAGAAGACCTCCTGCCCGGCTCCTGGCAGGTCGATGGTAGCTGATTCCCGCAGCGGGTGAGGATAGACGCGGAGGGCAGTCCGCGTTTGGGTCGGATCCAGGGCCGTGTTGGCGTCGGTGACGCGGTAGATGTGGCCGGAGCCGTAGGCTGCCACATACAGCTCACCCTCGGCGTCTTCGCCAAAGGTACTGCATTCGTCCACCCCCAGCAGATTGCCCTGAAAGGTGCTACCCCAGCCGCCGCTCCCATCGGGAAAGACGGTCCAGAAGTTGCCGCTCTTATAGTCGCCCAGCACGTAGTGTCCCTGCAAGGGGGGAAAGTCTTCCCCCCGGTACACATAGCCGCCGGTGATAGACTTGCCGGTGCTCACGCTGTTGTGAAGATAAGAGAATATGGGACCGGTATAGAGGTGGACCGTGCCGCAGCCGCTGCTGTTGTAGGTCTGGTCCCCCTCCAGGCAGCGCCAGCCGTAGTTGAGGCCGCCGGGGCTGCCGGCCGCTTCGAAGGATACCTCCTCATACTGATCCTGTCCCACATCGGCAATCCACATGTCACCGGTGCCCCGGTCAAAGGAGAAGCGCCAGGGATTGCGCCAGCCCAGAGACCAGATCTCGTCCCGGGTGGAGGGGTCATTGACGAAGGGGTTGTCGGCAGGGATGCCATAGGGCGTGCCCTGGTCCACATCGAGGCGCAGTATCTTGCCCAGCAGGCTGAGGC
Source organism: Bacteroidota bacterium (assembly GCA_003696875.1). Taxonomy (GTDB): domain Bacteria; phylum Bacteroidota; class Bacteroidia; order J057; family J057; genus RFHL01. Next base: position 8,584 of record RFHL01000031.1, read on the forward strand.
GGTTTTGGGCGTAGTTGTCGGGATCGCCCCCGCTGCCCCCATCGCCCAGGCTGGCATAGAGGTAACCGTCTGGTCCGAAGTTGAGGTCGCCGGCATTGTGGTTGTTATAGGGCTGGGAAATCTCCAGCAGGATCAGCTCTGAGGAAATATCGGCCCGGCTGCTGTCTTGTGGGTCCCGGCTGAAGCGGGAGATGCGGGTGCGCTTAGTGGCGTTGGTCCCGGTGATGTAGTTGACGTAAAAATAACCGTTTTGGGCATAGTCGGGGTGAAAGGCCAGGCCGAGCAGGCCTTGCTCGGTGGCATTGTCCCGGACCTGGCTGCGTATATCGAGAAAAGGCGTGCTCTGGACGACCCCGCTGGCTGTTGTCACCCAGATCTGCCCCGGCCGCTCTACCACAAAA
>RFHL01000363.1 GCA_003696875.1 Bacteroidota bacterium
CTGGGGCCAGGGCTGGTATCCGGGCAAGAAACAGACAGCCTGCGCTTTACGGATGTGACGGAAGCGGCGGGGATCGACCATCAGTTTCAGGTGTATGAGGGCATGTTTGGTGGGGGAATCTGTGTATTTGACCTGAACAACGACGGCTACGAGGACCTGTACCTGACCGGGGGGATGAACGACGATCAACTATACCTGAATCAGGGGGACGGCACCTTTCAAAATGTGTTTGAGGGCTCGGGGCTGGAGCTCACGCGGCGCTTTGTGACGCAGGGGGTGGCGGGGGCCGACGTGAACCGCGACGGCTGGGTGGACCTCTTTGTAACCACGATTACCTCCAAGGACAGCGGGCGAATCATCCCCCGGGCGCGGAACCTGTTTTTTCTGAATCAGGGGGATGGCACGTTTCGCGATGCCACCGAGGCCTATGGTCTGGTGCCGCTCTACTCCTTCAGCACGGGGCCGAGCTTTGGCGACTTTGACGCCGATGGCTGGCCCGATCTTTATGTGGGCAACTACTTTCTGGAGTATCAGGGGGAGCTGACCTACATCAACGACGCCACCATCGTGGGGGCTAATCAGACCGCCAAAGGCTACCTGCTGCACAATGAGAAAGGCCAGGCCTTTCGGGATGTGTACGAGGACTATGGCCTGGACCATCGGGGCTTTGGCTTCGGAGGGCTCTTTACCGACTATGACAACGACGGCGATCAGGATCTGCTGGTGCACCATGATTTTGGGTACAAGGCCACGCCGAGCTTTCTCTATCGCAACGACTATCCCCGCCAGCGCTTTACGGATGTGAGCGAGGCCACGGAGATGGACCTCAAGATCAATGCCATGGGGGCGGCGGTGGGCGACGTGAACGAAGACGGCTATCTGGACTACTACATCACCAACATCCGCTTTAACCGGATGATGATGAGCCAGGGCCCGGGGCAGCCCTATGTGGATGAGCTGCGGGAACGGGGGATGACCTTCGTGGTCATCAGTTGGGGGGCCAATTTTGCCGACTTTGACCAGGACGGCGACCTGGACCTCTTCGTCGCCAATGGCGACCTGAATCCCAACTGCGTGCCCATGGCCAACTTCTACTTTGAGCGGCAGCCGGATGGCACCTTCGTAGACAAGGCCCACCTGGTGGGCCTGAATGACTACGGCCTGGGCCGGGGCTCGGTGGTCTTTGACCTGGAAAACGACGGGGACCTCGACATCCTCTTCATCAACCAGAAGCCCACCC
>RFHL01000032.1 GCA_003696875.1 Bacteroidota bacterium
CGTCCTCCCCTCTCCCCCCCGCATCCCAACCCCACCACTGGCCTGATCTCCTGGGACTTTGATACCCCTTACAGCGGGACAGTAGCGGTCTGGAGCCTGACGGGCCAGCGGCTGGAGACGGTCTCGGTGGCGGGGCGCACCCGCGTGGAGATCGATCTGCAAGCCTACCCGCCTAGCCTCTACCTGCTGCGCCGGGAGGATGGGCAGGTGGCAAAGGTGCTGCGGGAGTAGGGCGTTGAACTAAAGAAATTCCCCTGACGGAGGGTTAACTGCCTCAGGGGAATCGGATGCTATTTAGAAGTAAGGGGGCTTCCTACCGGTTGATCGCCACGACGGTGGCGATGCCGTCCGGTGCCTCCGCCGGGAGGTGGAGGGTGGTGCCCCCGGCTCCGCTGCTCAGGTCGACGGCCTCGCCGCCGAGGATCCGGGCGCTTTGGGCCTCGCTGAGTTCGGGGATCACCAGCTCGCCGCCGGCGGGCCAGTCAAAGATGTGGGCGTAGAGGATATCGCCCTTCTGGGTGAAGCGGCCCCAGTCGGGGCGCTCGAAGGGACTCGCCTGCGCGCCATAGATGGCTTCGCTGTTTACATCCATCCAGGCACCCATGGCCTGCAGGCGGGTTACACTCGCCTCGGGGATACGCCCCTCGGCCGTGGGGCCGATGTTGAGCAGGAAGTTGCCGCCTTTGGAGACGATGTCCACCAGGTTGCGGATCAGGGTGGTGTCCGACTTCCAGTTGTCGTCAAAGGACTTGTAGCCCCAGGTGTCGTTCATGGTCATGCAGGACTCCCAGTCCACCCCCGGCACGCCGGTGGCGGGGATTTCCTGCTCCGGGGTACCAAAGTCCCCGGCAAAATCACCCTCCGCGTCCAGGCCTTCCATGCCCTTGCGGCCCTTGTCTACGCGGTTGTTGATGATGATATCAGGCTGCAGGCTCCGCACAAAGGTGTAGACTTCTTTCCCCATCTCGGTGGTATAGTCGGGGACCCATTCCCCGTCAAACCACAGCACTCCGATGTCGCCATAGTTCGTCAGCAGCTCTTCGAGCTGCGGCTTCATGTAATCCTCCAGATAGCGGGGGAAGTTGGGGTTGGCGTGGGTGTCGTTGCGGCCGCGGTTGTAGTTGGGTTCGGTATCGGCTTGTGCATCAGGATGATGCCAGTCCATGATAGAGTAATAAAAGCAGAGCTTGATCCCCTCCTCGGCGCAGGCCTCAGCCAGGGGCTTGAGCAGGTCCTTGCCGTAGGGCGTGCGATCTACCACGTCCCAATCGGTGACTTTGGAGTCCCAGAGGGCAAAGCCATCGTGGTGCTTGGAGGTGATGACGATGTACTTCATGCCCGCCGCCTTGGCGAGCTGTACCCAGGCCTTGGCATCGTAGGCGGTGGGGTTAAATTGGGACGCAAACTTCTCGTACTCGGCAATGGGGATATGCTGGCGATGCATGATCCATTCTCCGATGCCCTTGACCCGCTCGCCTTTGTACTCCCCGGCGGGGACGGCATACAGGCCCCAGTGGATGAACATGCCAAAGCGGGCTTCTTTCCACCATTCCATGCGCGCAGCCCGGTCGGCCTCGCTCTCTTGCAGGAAATCGGTGGGGGGCGTCTTTTCTTCTCCTTGAGAGGGAGTGGCGCAGCTCGCCATCATCAGGAGGGAGCAGGCACATAGCAGGTAGCAGCAGATTTTCAGCATAGGATTCAGTCGTTAAGCCATGAGATAAGAGCCTAATATACTGACTCGGGCTGAGACATGCGCTGCAAACCTTTGTCTGGGAGAAGCAGACGGGATGAACCGGATGCAAGCGGATTCGGGCGTACAAGGCGCCCCTTTGCCTCCTCCCAATTGAATTCATGCTGGTCAACTAATCCAGTAAATCCCGTTAATCCAGTCGGAAAATGAACAGGATTAGGTGGATCTGGGCGTACAAGGCTATCCTTTTCCTGTCCCGAATCGAATTTCAGGCGGTAAAGGAACCCCCTTAATCCTGTAAATCCCGTCGGAAAACAACCGACTGGACAGGCTGATCAAACAAGCTAGCC
>RFHL01000364.1 GCA_003696875.1 Bacteroidota bacterium
CATCCATCTTGCTGGTATACAGCCTGATGAGACGGGCCAGGCTATCGCGCTGGGCCGGCAACAAGGCATGTCCGGGCAGGCCTTCGCGCCGCTCCAGATTCACCCGGGGCTCATTCGTAGTGACGATGTCAAAGGGTGCCTCCTGAGCGATCCAGGCCTGCGCCAGTTGCCCCGAATCCAGCGCCTGCACGAGCCGCCGGGCGACCGCCTGTTCCGCCCGGAGTACTTCGGTCCCCTCCTGCGGTCCCTCCCGTACCTCCCCCGGATTGCTCCCCAGAAAAGCCGGTGTCACCGACAGCCCCTGCCCCGACACGGCCGAGAAATTCAGAGAAATGTGGTGACCTTCGTAACGCCAACCCCAGGGGGCCTCATCCCCTGGCTGACCAAAGATGGTCAAGAAATAAGCCTCCGGATTGCGATAGCGATCGTCAGTGCCCCGTCCCTCCAGCTGGTGCAGGACCCGCTCCAGGGCCATGATTTCGTGTACTTTCTGGGCGCCCAGGTCGCTTAGCGCTGTTTCCAGCAGGGCAAACACCGCCTCCCGCTGGGGGGCGTCCATCTCCTCAATCGGCACCCCCTTGCGCTGGTCCTTCAGGGGCAGATAGTTCCAGTTCTTGCGCTCCTCAGCGTCAAAAGGAAACAGCACCCGCTCCTGCAGGGGCGGGCTCAGACTCTCCAGCACCCGTAGGGCCGCCTGCGTCATCTCGGCGGACACATCCAGCACCGCCGCAGGCGCTTGTTCGCGGGAAGACAAATCGGCACAGGCCCAGCCCAGGCTGGCCAGGAGCAGCAAGAGGAGGAGGCGATACATAGGCAGGTGGTTCAGGTGGAAAAATACCCATTCTTCCCCTGCCAATCAACCGGTTTCGTCATAATCCGCTTCGCCCTCCGGCTCGAAGGTGTCCAGGAAATCCATCATCTTCCAGCTCGGCGCCGCCTCGTCCATTTGCACCCGTCCCCGGCGCCGAAAGGTCATCTCCGTTTCAGAGACAAAGCCATGGGCAAAGTGGTAGAAGCCCCGGACCGTCCCATAGTAGCGCTGTATCTCTTGCCCGGTACGCCACAGATGCCAGCCGCCGTCGATCAAGGCGGTGGTCAGCAGGGTGTTGAAGGCGAAGACCCACAGCCGGGCCCCGGTGGAGACCGGGTAGATGTCGGAGAGGTGCCAGCCCAGCAACTCGAAGGCATCCAGGGTCAGGACCCGCAGATAGCCTTCGGCAAAAAACCAGCCCCAGGCCAGGCGCTCGTCGACGGGTCCTTCGAAACCCTCCCGCGCCCAGAAGTGGTCGTGGCTCATCACATAGGCCAGCAGGCCTACCAGAACGATGTTGATGCTGTAGGTATTGATGGTGGCGGCAAACTGCCCCGGCCCCTCGCCCCAGATGCGATAGCCCATGAGGGCCACCCAGCCAAACGCAATAAAGGCGGCGAACGCGACACCCACCCAGAAGCCTATCGTGGGGGAAAGCAGTCCCACCAGGGCCACCATGCCGTACATCACCAGCGGCAGAATGATCATGACTGACAGCAGCACCACCCCGGTTACCCAGGGGGCCTTGGGCTTGGGCGTGAGTTCCCAGAAATAGGTATGCGGGTCTTCCCAATCGAAGGCTTGCCGGAAGGTGGGAGTGTGGCTCATGGCAGGAAAATCAATCGGACGATTTTCCTAAAAGGTAGCCCTTCTCCTCCCCAAAAAGAGGACCCTTCGCCCCGAAACATTACCTCTGCGCGGCGATCGCCGCGCCCAGGGCCCGCGAAAAGCGCCGGGCGGCGCTGTCGGGCAGGTGGCTGCCATCGTAGGAGGGGTACTCTCCGGGAATATCCAGCCAGATGCCTCCGGCCGCCTCGATATCGCGGCCCAAAGCGCTCATATCCAGGCCGCTGAGCTCATCTTCCAAGGCGGTCATGTCGGGCGAGGTGGGAGGGCGAAAGGCGTAGACGGATACCCCCTCAGCGACCCAGGTCTGGACCTGATCCAACAGGGCCTCCACCCGCGCGGGCGAGACCTGCTCCTGCCGAAACTCGGCCCGGTAGGGGCCGAGGGCCTTGCGGGGCTGCGGCGGCTCCAGCCGCGAGGGCATCCAGCCGCCTGCTTCGTCAAAGGTCTGGTAGTAGTACTCGGCTGGCGCCGGGGTCGTCCCCCGCAGGGCCTGCCAGAGGGCCTCGGGCCGGGTGGGCGCCAGGTCTTGCAAGTAGTAGTTGACGTAGCGGCGCTGCCAGCGCTCGCTCAGCGGCCGGGCCAGCTCTTGCTGCAGGTGGGCGTTTTGGGCGGCGGACTCGGTGAGCGACCAGGGGGTGATGCCCAGCACCAATACCCGGGCCCCCTCCGGGTCCAGGCGGCGAGCCGCCTCTTCGTACATCAGCGGCCCAAAGCCTGCCGAAGAATAGCCCAGATTGAAGCTGCGCCAGCCGGGCAGTGCCTGGCTCATATCCGCTGGCGATACCCCGCGATACACCCGGGAATCGCCCAGCACCAACAGGTCATATTGCCCTTCATGATGGGTTTTCACCTCCCAGAAACGCTCATAGGCGGGCCAAGAGCGCGTGAGCGGGTCCGGCGAGACCGGCTTTAACCAAGCCCCGAGGCCCGTTAGCAGTAAGCCGCCTAACAAGGTAAGAGAGGTGCGCATGGCTGTTCTCTGTTCGGGGTTCCTGGTTCACAAACCAGCGCCTTCCTTATTCATGCAGGCGCAGCGCCTCCTTGATCCGAAAAAAAATGTCGGTATTATCCATAAAGCCACCGAACGCCTCGGCCCCGGGCCCATAGGCCATAATGGGCACATAGTTCCCGGTATGTCCCCCGGAGGAGAATCCGGTTTTCAGATTGCCGGGTTCAGACCCGCGCAAGAGGGAGAATCCCCCGGTCTCGTGATCGGCGGTTACCAGTACCAGGGTGTGTCC
>RFHL01000365.1 GCA_003696875.1 Bacteroidota bacterium
CCCTTCGTCCTCTCCTCGGCCTCTCCTCTCCAAATCCCTCCTCCATTGACCAAACCCCCGTTTCCCTTTCAGCAGCACACAGCATCCTCCTCACCTGATCCGCCTGTTTCAGCATCGCCGCCGCCACGACGTCGTCCAGACCACTCGGTCCGATGATCGGGACCAGCCTGCTCACCGCGATCCTGTCCACGCAGCCGCTTGTCGAGATGGCGAGGGGGATGAAATCTGCGTGATGTTCCTTGCCGTTCCGAACTATTCCTTCCAGCTTCGCCTTTGCAGCGAGGGACGCTGTGCTTGGTTTGGTGAGTCCCCTCCCCGCCAGGTCCTGCCTCACACACGACGACACCGTCACGTCAATGTACGACACGCCCTGCTGGCCTGGTTTGGTCACCGTGACGTCTCCAGCCACCACGTCACCCACTGCACCCACTCCCCTCCTCCGATCTCTGGCTGCCCCATCCGGTCCGATTCTCTGTTCCCTCTTCACTCCATACCCCTTTGCAGTCAGCAGGTCCGCCAGCTTCTCTGCCACCGCCTCATGGCGCTGGTTCTGTATCATGGCCGAGCACATCTCCAGGTGGGACCCCACTCCTTCATGCAGCAGCGGATACTGCGTTGTTCTGTCGATGCTGTGGGACTCTGAGGGGCAGGGCGTCCCTTCCACCGTCTCGGGCAGGACCGGGATCCCCACCGCCTGGCCTATCGCGATCGACTCCACTTTGCACTGCGCTTCTCTCGTCCCTCCTTGCGGCATTTCCCTAAACCTACGTGTTTCTCTTCCATTGTCGGGTGCGTTTTTCCTTCCCAACGCCAGTGGGCCCGCCATCCACCTCAGTCCTGGCCACTCCCCGTTCTCTCGACATCCAAGCGGGTCCGAACTTTCAGGTAGTGCCGATGGCGTCCTCAGGTCCATCCTATTCTGTGCCAGCACCGCCTGGGGCAGGCGGCCCCTTTCCAGCTTCCCTGCCAGTTCTTCATACCGCCTCCTCCTGGCCGGGTTCAGGTGCACCGCTGCATGGGTCAGTATTCTCTCCCATGTGTCCGCCACCAGCACCTTCCGCTCCCTTGGCGTTCTGTACACCCACTCTCCTTCGACCAGGGTCCCCAGCGTGCCGATGCCAACCACTCCGCCGCCTCCCCTCTCCAGGGGGAGCCGCAGCAGGTCCAGGGCAGGTTCATCGAGGGGCAGGTCCCTCCCCACCATACGTAGCAGCGCCTTCTCCTTGTTCTCTATCTCCATCAGGATCTCCTCCGTCACCACGCCCCTTGTCACGCCATGCAGGACCCACTGCAGCCTCTGCGCCATGCCCCTCTTCCTCAGGTACTCAAGCTCCTGGAGGGGACTGCCCAGCTTCGTGACTCCCCTCAGCTCTGCAAACACCTTCTCCACCTTGCCCTTCAGTAATTCCCTCGCCCTTTCCACAGTACCGACTGGAACACCGAGCACCTCTCCGGCCTCCACTATTTGTCCCCCCGTCGCTGCCAGCAGCTTCTGCCACCGCCACGCAGACGCCCAGCCCTGCCACCCGGCCGCCTCCGTCTGCGGCCGCCTCTCCGTCCCGGTCAGGATGTGTTTCGTCTTTTCCTTCGAGCAGTGGAGTCCCACCCGGTCCAGGGCAGCTACTAGATTTTCATAGCATCTGAGGGCCGGCCCCGCGTCCCGCCGCCACAACATGGTCACATCATCTGCATACGCCACAAATATCACGTCGGCACTCGCGTTCTCTGGGGTCATCTCGTCCTCATTCGCTACCATCACCGTGGCCTTCCCTTCGCTGCCTCTCACAACTTCCCTCAGCACATCCGCAATCACCCTGCCGAATAGCACCGATGACGTGGGGTCTCCCTGCACTACCCCCCTCTCCACCCGCCACTCCTTCGTCACCCCGTTCCGTCTCCAGATCAGCCTTGTCGGGGCTAGGAGCAGGCGCACCGTCGCCTCGGCCTCCGGGGCGTGCGTCCGTATGGACTCGATGACTGCAGACCGCAGTCATCGAGTCCATACGGACGCACGCCCCGGAGGCCGAGGCGACGGTGCGCCTGCTCCTAGCCCCGACAAGGCTGATCTGGAGA
>RFHL01000366.1 GCA_003696875.1 Bacteroidota bacterium
AACTCGCTTTGCATACCCAATCAGACAACATCCCTGCCCATCCCATACAGCCTCAGCAGGCAACGGGATTGTGCAAGCAAATTTAGGGCTTCCTCCTGTACTTATCGTCACCCCGATTGCCTAAAATTGAGGCAATGGATGGATTTATAGGAGCAGCTCAGGAATTGTGTGCGGTAGCTATGGGATTTCTCTTGTAATCTGCCATCACTTTGAGGTGATATGGCAGTGGGCGTAGTAGGATCGAACTACAGGGAGATCTCCCATACACCCCGCCTAGCTTTTCAACGCATTGCTACCCGCCGCGCATCCGCGCGGGGTTGACCGGAGACCCATACACCCCGCCTAGCTTTTCAGCGCATTGCTAAGCAGTTCGCGTGCGCAGACCCTCAACGCCATGACCTCTTCGGCGCCCTCGAAGATCGAAAAAACGCGGGCATCAACGAAATAGCGCGAGACGGCGTATTCTTCGGCATAGCCCATGCCGCCGTGGATCTGCATGGCTTCGCGGGTGACCCACTCCGAGATCTTGGAGGCGTAAAACTTGACCAGCGTGGCTTCCATGCTGCCCTCGCCCTTGTCCATGAGCTTGGCCACGTGCAGGGAATACTGGCGCGAGGCCTGCACAATCATCGCCATGCGTGCAATTTTCCAGAGCGAGATCTGATACTTCCCGATTTCTTTGCCAAAGACCTTGCGCTCATTTGCATAGCGCACGGCGGCCTCCAACGCAGCCTGCATGACCCCGTTGGCACGGGCTGCGGTCTGCAGTCGCCCTCCGGCAAAACCAGCCATCTGCATATAGAAGCCCTTGCCGCGGCCCTCTTCGCCACCAACCAGGTTTTCATCCGGCACAAAATAGTTGTCAAAATTTACTTCAAAGGAGTGCATCCCACGGTAGCCGATGGTCGGGATGGCCGAGCCCTCGACCTTTCCGCCGCCCTCCTGGGTGTGCGAGAACTTGTGCCCTTTGTCGCGCGGCTTCTCAGCAAGCAGGATCGAAAGCCCCTTGTGCTTGAGGCCCGGGTCCTTCTCGGTTCTGGCAAGCACGAGCAGCACATCGGCGTAGCCGGCAAAGGTGCACCAGGTCTTGACCCCGTTGATGACCCAGCCACCATCGACCTTGTCCGCCGTGACGGACATCCCCGCCACGTCGCTTCCGTAATTCGGCTCGGTCACGGCCACGGCGTTGAAGACCTCACCGGTGGCGAGTTTGGGCAGCCACTTCTTCTTCTGCTCTTCGGTGCCGCCCTTCAGGAGGGCCTTGCCTAAGATCTCAGGCCGCGTGATCAGCGAGCCAGCGGTTGCAAGGCTTCCGCGTGAGAGTTCCTCGGTTACGGTCATCATGCCAA
>RFHL01000367.1 GCA_003696875.1 Bacteroidota bacterium
GAGCAGGCTCTGGCCGAGGCCCGGCAGCGCCTCACCGACCCCCAACAAGCCCCCCCGGCGCATGCGCCGACACCGGATGAGGAGGCCCTCGCGGCCGCCATCAACCGTAAGGCTACCGACCTGAAGCGCCTGGGCCGCCCGCGCGGCCGCTGGCGGGCCCGCATCGCGGCGCTGGAGCAAGCGGGGGTCCCCCGCGCGCAGTTTCTGGCTCTGCAGGCCGAAAAGCGGCGGCAGAGCCGCCGTCGCTGGTGGCTGGCCGGCAGCCTGGGGACGGTCCTCCTGCTGCTGGGCGCCGCCGCCGCCTGGTGGGGGCCGGACTACCTCGACCGGCGGGCCGAACTGGAGGCCTGGGCCGCCGCCGAGGCGGAGGGGACGGTGTCGGCTTACCAGAACTACCTGGATATGTACCCCACGGGCCCCCACGCCGAGATGGCCCTGGCGGCGCAGATGCGCATCCCCTCGGGCAGCCTACAGGCCTATGCGGATCCCATGGGCCGCGTGCTGGACTATGAGGGGGAACTGCAAAACCTGCAACCCCATGGTGAGGGAAAGGGGATATACCGCGACGGTAGCCGGTATGAAGGGCATTGGCGGGCCGGGCTGCCCGACAGCACCGGCACCTACACCGCCGCCGATGGGACCCGCTACATCGGGGAGTGGCATATCGGCCGGCGTGAAGGGCAGGGGACGCGTTATTTTGCCGAAGGGGGGCAATATGAGGGCGGCTGGCTGGAGGACCGGTATCATGGTTTCGGAAGCCTGATTCTGCCCGACAGCTCGTACTACATCGGGGCCTGGCAGCAGGGAAAACGGCATGGACAGGGGCGCTCCCGCAGCGCGGCGGGCGCTACGTATCAGGGGGGCTGGCAGGATGACCGGTTTCACGGGCGGGGGATCTACCGCGACAGCACCGGCCGCATCTACGATGGGCAATGGGTGGCCGGTCAACGGCAAGGGCAGGGGGTCGAGACCTGGCCCGATGGCCGCACCTTTGCGGGGCAATGGGAGGGAGGTCTGCGCCAGGGCAAGGGCACCCTTGCCTGGCCCGACGGCAGCAAGCTGGAGGCCCCCTGGGCCCGCGATACCGTCAATGGTTGGGGGCAATTTACCACCCGCTACCGCGATGCCTACACCGGCACCTGGCGCGGGACCCTCGACCGCATCACCCTCTACGACGGCCAGGGCAATGTTTTCAAGACCGGCCGTATCGAAAACGGGCTGTTTCTCGATCTGGAATAATCCTTTTTTCCTTTGCCCTCCAATTCTGTAAAGGGCTGCTTCCGGACCTCTGCCCGCACAGCGACCTGACCTCTTTTCCCCATGGCCGGCATCTACGTCCACATCCCCTACTGCCGGAAGGCCTGCACCTACTGCGACTTCCACTTTCTGACCAGCCGGGGCAGTCAGGGCGCGATGGTGGCTGCCATCGCCCGGGAGGCCGCCCTGCGGTCGGACTTTTTCGGGGCGCAGCCTGCGCCCCTGGATACCCTCTACTTTGGGGGCGGCACCCCCAGCGTGCTGAGTCCGGCCGAACTGGCCTCCCTGATGGAGGCCCTGCGACGGCATTACTCCTTCCATCCCGAGGCCGAAGTAACCCTCGAAGCCAATCCCGACGACCTGAGCCCGGCCTACCTTGCCGCCCTACGCAAGGCGGGTGTCAACCGCCTGAGCGTGGGGATACAGTCCTTCCGGCCCGAAGATCTGGCCGCGCTCAACCGCAGCCACACCGCCGCCCAGGCGCGTGACTGTCTGCCGGCCGCCCGGGCGGCCGGTTTCGAAGCGGTTTCGCTGGATCTCATCTTTGGCTTGCCGGGTCTGGACAGACAAGCCTGGGCCGACAACCTTGGCCAGGCCCTGGCTCTAGCTCCGACTCATATCTCGGTCTATGCCCTGACTGTGGAGGCCCGGACGGCCCTCGCGCATCAGGTGGAAAAAGGGCAGGTGCTGCTGCCCGAAGACGAGGCCTTCGAAGCCCAATAC
>RFHL01000368.1 GCA_003696875.1 Bacteroidota bacterium
CAACTGGAACGCGCTCGGCTTCAAGGTCGAGGGCACGGCTGGGGTTCAAGCGACTTGGGATGACATCTACCTGGGCCGGCAATTTGGGGAGGTGGTCCCGCCGGACTGGACGGCTGTGAACCCACCCGAAATCCCCGTGCTGGCGCTGGAGTCCTTTGACTATCCCGCCGGTGGCGACCTGGACGGCCTGGATGGCGGCGAAGGTTGGGGAGGCCCCTGGGCACAGGTCGCCGGCAGCGCTTCCATCGCCTCTGGCTCCATTGCCAGCGACCGGGTCGATGGCATCGGCAACCGGGCCCTGCTTGACCAGAGCAGCACCGCCGTGACCTACGAGCGCCCCTTCTTCAACCGCTTCGGCGCGTTTCGCACGACGGTTTGGATGTCCTTCCTGCTCCAGGTGGACAACAAGTCCATCGGCAATGGCGGCGGCCTGGCCCTGCTGCGCAATGGCAGTCCTGTGCTCACCCTGGGGGGGATACCAGGCCTGAGTAATCTGGGGGTCACCTACAATGGCGGGGCTACCAGCCTGACTGCCAGTAGCCAATCGGTGGTGGATACCATGTGGGTAGTAGCCCGTATGCGGCTCACCGGCGACAATACCGCAGATACCACTTTTATCTGGATTAATCCGCCTGCCGACGCCTTGCCCGCAGAGGCCAATGCCCTCTTTGTCCTCAACGACCTCGACCTTGACGAAGGCTTCGACGCCCTGCGCCTCACGGCTACCGGCCTGGGAAGCTTCCGGATGATGGCCGATGAACTGGCCGTGGGCTTTTCGTTCCGGGATATCTCGCCCAAGTTTGGCAGCGATGACCCCAACCTCCTGGCTTATGAGCCCTTCAACTACGACGCTGGGACATCCCTGATTGGCCAGGGGGGCGTGAATGCCTTCTGGGATGGCCTGTGGGAAAACAAGGGCAACCTCAGTACCAATGAGGCCGAAATCCTCGCCGGCAACCTCAGCCAGCCGGGTTTTGAGCCCGTGGGCAACAAAACGGAGTTTCGCTACCTCAACGACGGCACCCAAATCCGGATAGATCGCCGTCTAGCGTTCCCCCTCGAAAGCGATGGCAGCACCTATTGGGTGACCTTCTTCATGAATACCACCGATGGTACGGCTCCCAATAACGTGGGCAATGTTACCCTGCGTAATTCAGGAATCGCCGGGGCCGATGGGCAACGGGTCGGCTTTGGCCGGATATTTAATACCAACCGCTTTGGTATGATCGCTCCTCCCCAAAACATCCCTTGGACCTCCCAGGTCCCGGACGATGGCCTCAACTGGGTGGTGGTCAAGATCCAGACGGTCGATGACCTCACTGTGCCCGATACTCTCTGGATGTGGGTCAATCCGCCTGCCGGAACCGAACCCGATACGGCCGCGGCCGAGGTACTCACCGCCAGTACCGGGGCCGTCCAAAAGTACTTCACGGGCACCTTTCTCAAAGATGGGATCGATGTGGTCCGGGTCAAGGCCGAAGGGGTGAACGGGAATGAGACGCCTTACGTGACCGAGTTCGATGAGATTCGAATCGCCCGCAGCTGGACCTCGGCCAGCACGGCCACCCGGCTGGAAGACCCGCGGGAATGGGACCCCTTTGGCCTCCAGGCCTTCCCGAACCCCTTTGCGACGGTCTTAACCCTGCGCTTTACCACCAGCCGGCCCGGTCCGGCTCGGGTGGAGGTGCTCGACCTGCAAGGCCGGGTGCTGGAGGTACTCGCTGACGGCTCATACCCGCCAGGTACCCAGACACTCACGTGGGAGACTGGCGACCGGCTCCAAGGCCTGCCCAATGGGTATTACCTGATCCGGATGCGCCAGGGCGATCTGGTCAGTACTCGTCGCCTCATCCTGTATCGCTAGGCAAAATGGCAAGGGCTGGCCTGACCAGCCCTTGCCATGTGCATCTTTTTTCCCAGACCCCTGCCCTAGGGTGCTGACGCCTTGTTTATTTCTTACGCATTTTATGGGGTAGCATGGTCCTGGACCATGCTACCTTTGTCAACCCCCAAACTATGTTACTGGTACTAATTTCCCGGGCGGGTGGTCTCCTCTTTATGCTTGCCTGGGTATTGACAGCTTGGCAGTGCCAGGCACCCGCGCCGGCCTGGTCACCACCTCCCACCTCTGATCCACCGCACACCCGTCCCAATCTCATCCTGCTACTGGCAGATGATATGCGCTGGGACCAGCCTTCCTTCACCGGTAGGTCTCAGCTCCAGACCCCTAACCTTGATCGTCTGGCACAGGGCGGCGTGGTGTTTGAGCAGGCCTATGTGACGACCTCTATTTGTTCGGCTAGCCGGGCGAGTATTTTTAGCGGGCAATATGGCCGTCGCCACCAGCTGTGGGGCTTTGGGCAGGGATTTTCCACCGCTCAGTTGACCCAGACCTATCCTCTCCAGCTCAAATATGCCGGCTATCAGATCGGTTTCATTGGCAAATATGGCGTGGGGAATCCCGCGCTGGTCGCGCCTAGTTTCGACTACTGGGCCGGCTTTGGGGGCCAGGGGAGTTACTACCAAACCGATGCAAACGGGCAGCCGCTGCACCTGACCCGCAAAATCGGCCAGCAGATGCAGGAGGCCCTGGATCAGTTTGCCCAGGATGATCGCCCCTTTTGTCTATCGGTCAGCTTCAAGGCCCCGCATGTGCAGGATGGGGCGCCGCCGGAGCCCGAAAAGCTCTTCCCTGCCGATCCGGCTTACGCCAGCTTGTATGAATCCGAGGTCTGGCAAAAGCCGCCTACGGCTGACAGTGCCTTCTTTGGGCATTTTTCGCCGGAGTTTGTGGCTGGCAATGAAGCCCGCAAGCGGTACCACACCCGCTTCCGCACCCCCGAGCGCTACGACGCCAGCCGGGAAGGCTACGCTCGCCTGATCCACGGCCTCGACGTGGTGGTCGGCGAACTGCTCGACAGCCTGGAGGCGAAAGGCCTGGCCGGCGAAACGGTCATTATCTTCACCAGTGACAATGGCTTTTACCTGGGCGAATACGGCTTCGCCGGCAAGTGGTACGGCAGCGAAGCCTCGGCCCGGGTCCCCATGGTCCTAATGGACCCCCGCGGAGGGCGTCCCCGAGGCGAAACCCGCTCTGGCCTGGCCCTCAACATCGATCTGGCCCCGACCCTCCTCGATCTAGCCGGGGTAGAGGCACCCGGGGGCATGCAGGGGCGCAGCCTGCTCGACCTGATCGATAGAGCCCCGGATTGGCGGCAGGCTTTTTTCTACGAGCACCTCTGGCCCAGCGGTACCC
>RFHL01000369.1 GCA_003696875.1 Bacteroidota bacterium
CAAGAGGCCCTCAAAGACCCCAAATACGCCAATCTGGAACTGGTGGACATTGTCTACGGCAACGACCAGTCCGAGGACAGCTACAATCAGGCGCTGGCTCTGGTGGACAAATACCCCGATTTGGGACTGATTATGGCCCCCACTACCGTCGGGATTGCCGCTGCCGCCAAAGCCATGCAGGATGAAGGCTTGTGCGACCAGGTCAAGGTTAGCGGTCTGGGTCTGCCTGCCGAAATGGTCAGCTACACCCTCAACGGCTGCGCCCCCGAATTCGCTCTGTGGAGTTTTGTGGATTTGGGATACCTCACCTACTACACTACCTACCTGATTGCTTCGGGCCAGATGGAACCCGTGGAAGGCGCAACCTTTGAAGCGGGCCGGATGGGCACCTACACCATCGAAAAAGACCCCACCCGCGACGCCGGTCTGCGCGTGCTGATGGGCCCCTTCACCGTGTACAACAAAGATAACGTCGAAGCCGCTGCCAAGTAGCCGCCGATAGATGACAGGTTAGTCACAACCACGAGCAGGGAATCGGCAAACGCGCCGGTTCCCTGCTCCCCAAAATCAGTGTGGGGAAAGCAGTTATGAGCCAATCAATCATTGACGTCAGCCGGGATTTTTTCAGCCAGGTACTCCTGCCCATTCTTGAGCAGGAATTCCCGGAAGAAACCGCCCAAACAGCCTTTGGCGTGTTTGGTTACGGCTCCGAGGCGTTGGGGCTGGACGACGAATACTCCAGCGACCACCACTGGGGCCTGCGGGTCAACGCGCTGCTGCCGGACGGGTTGTTCAACGCCCGGCAGGACCGCATTCTGGAGGTGGTAGCCGCCAACCTGCCGGACACCTACCACGGCCAATCGCTACGCGAAGGATACACCGGCGTCAAATCACTGGAACTGGACAGCCTGCAAGGTTTTCTGCGGCGCACCATCGGGCTGGACCACCCCCCCGCCACCCCCGCCGAGTGGCTCGCCATTCCGGAGGAGGACATCACCCACGTCATCAACGGCCAAATCTGGCACGAC
>RFHL01000370.1 GCA_003696875.1 Bacteroidota bacterium
GGCATATTCTTCAAACTCAGGAAGCGCCTCCAGGGTTTCAAATCCCGGGAAGGAAACAGGACGTGGGCCAAAGGAAAGAGGCTGCCCCGACCGGGGCAGCCTCCAGCATCGATTCGTTGCGGTGTGTGATCAGAGGTGAATCACCTCATCATAGGCGGCGGCAGCCGCCTCCATCACCGCCTCCGACATGGTCGGGTGCGGGTGTACCGCCTTGATGAGTTCGTGCCCGGTGGTTTCCAGTTTCCGGGCCATCACGATCTCGGCGATCATGTCGGTTACGCCCGCGCCCAGCATGTGCGCGCCGAGCAGCTCCCCGTATTTGGCATCAAAGATGACCTTCACAAAGCCGTCTTTCTTGCCGGCGGCAGTGGCTTTGCCCGAAGCGGAGAAGGGGAATTTGCCCACTTTCAGCTCATAGCCCTGCTCTTTGGCCTGCTCCTCCGTAAGGCCTACGGAGGCCACCTCTGGCTGGCAATAGGTACAACTCGGGATGTTGCCGTAGTCGATGGGGTGCACGTCCAAGCCAGCGATCTTTTCCACGCAGGTGATGGCTTCATGCGAAGCCATGTGGGCGAGGGCGGGTCCCGGGATCATGTCCCCGATAGCGTAGATGCCCGGGACATTGGTTTGGTAATACGCATCGACGACGACCAGCCCGCGCTCGACCTTGATACCCAGGTTACCCAGCCCCAGGTCCTCGACATTGGCGGTGATGCCCACGGCCGAGAGGAGGATATCAGCTTCCAGCTTCTCTTCGCCTTTGGCGGTCTTGACAGTTGCGACCACGCCTGCCCCGCTCGTATCCACAGCGGTCACTTCGGACTTGGTCATGATCTTCATGCCTCTGCGCTTGTAGATCCGGGCCATTTGGGCAGAAACCTCGGCGTCTTCACGAGGCAGAATGCGGTCCATGAACTCGACGATGGTGATCTCGGTGCCCATGTTGTGGTAAAAGTAGGCAAACTCCATCCCGATGGCGCCGGAGCCCACCACGATCATGGACTTGGGCTGGGTGCCGAGGGTCATGGCCTCGCGATAGCCGATGATCTTTTTGCCATCAATCGGCATGGCGGGCAGGTTGCGTGCCCGGGCGCCGGTAGCCAGGATCACGTGCTTGGCTTCGTAGGCGTTTTTCTTTCCCTCTTCATCGGTGACGATGACCCGCTTGTCGGGGCTCAGGCGGCCCATCCCCATGATGACGTCGACCTTGTTTTTGCGCAGGAGGAAGTTGACCCCTTTGCTCATGGTGGAGGCCGCGTCGCGGCTGCGCGCAACGACTTTCCCGAAATCGTGGGTTACGTCACCTTTGACGTTGAGGCCGTATTCATCGGCATGGTGTAGATAATCCATCACTTCGGCACTCTTGAGGAGGGCTTTGGTGGGAATGCAGCCCCAGTTGAGGCATACCCCGCCGAGCGATTCCTTCTCCACTACTGCCGTTTTCATGCCGAGCTGAGCGGCCCGGATCGCAGCCACGTAGCCGCCGGGGCCACTTCCGATGACGATCACGTCGTATGCATTTGCCATGTTTCCTTGATATGATTTGGTTCAAACAAGATGAGGCGGGGAAACAGGCTCTGGCGTGGGACCATCATGGAAGACCCAGCTGGAAGCCCCCTTCTCCCGAAAACAAGGCCAAATTTAGAAAAAATGTCGGAGATTCCTTCTGCCCAGCCAAGCCATCCCCAGGAGCAACAAAAGCCCGGCCCCGGTGGCAAACACATAGGCCCAGGGGAGGCCCCCCGCCGCTGGCAAGGGATCGCCACCGAAGGACATAAAGCCGCCCCAAAGCAGAGGCGGGGCTTGGGGAAAGCGCCTCCGATAGCTTTTGCTCGCTTGGCGGAGGGCCTCTGCCGGGGGCGCCCCTGCTGGCGACCCGTCGGGAGCGGCGGCCACCGCTACCTGGACCGCGACCTGCGCCGGGCGGGGGTGCAGCGCGTCGTGCTCCGACCCGGGGGCGACGGCGAGAGTCGCGCGGTGCTCGTGGCGCGGGGGGCGGCCCTCCCCCGCCCCCCGGCCCACCC
>RFHL01000033.1 GCA_003696875.1 Bacteroidota bacterium
ATATAGGATTTCCTGCCAACATATGAAGAAGTCTCCCTATCAGGAAGACCATCAGGAATGTCTGGGCACGCCGGCTCCGGCCCGGCAGACCGGGCCCTCGCCGCCGGGCCCTTCCGGGCTCGCTGTCGCTCGGTCCGCCTCCCGCACAGCGGGATCCGGACCAGGCCCTCCAGGCCCCTCGTGCCGCCACCGGCCATCGCTACGGTTTTCGTTTGGTCACCAGCGGTCCCCAAGGCGGCTTGCCGCCATATTTGGTTTCCATCGGCCCCTCCACAAAGGCAGGGATTTGCTGAGGAGTCAGGCTGTTGAGGCTATGCCCCTTCGCGTAACGCTCTGAACTGGGCTTGAAATGAGCGGCCTGCAGCTCATCATTGGCATTGTAGTGCGTGTGAATCTCGGTGTCGTTGGCCCCGGTGATGGAAATCGCCGTGGCAAAGCCCCCCTTGGGCTCATAGCTGGTGACATAGGTTTCGGTCCAGTTTCCGGGCCGGATCAGGTTCTGGCTGATGAGGGAGCGAAACTTGCTCTTTCGCCCCCCACGCGCCTGTTCAAACTCTGCCACGGTCCATTGCCGCTCCTCCTTGCCTACCGTCTCGAAGGTCTCGTCAACATGGGCGTCAATTTCCGCCTTGATAGTCTCAAAGTACGCAATCAGGCGCTTGCGGTCAGCCTTGGCGCCCGCATAGCTTGCGATCAGCTGTCGCCCTTCATCCATCACGGAGATCAGATCTTCTGGCAGCCCTGTATCAGAGAAGGCACTTGAAGCGGCTTCTTCCAGCTGCTCCAGGTTGTCTAATTGGTCCTGCCGGTATCAGGCATAGGGATCGACTTGTCGCTTGGGTTTCAGGACCGGGACCTCCTGCTGTTCCTGGCTGGAAGTGTTGTTCTTATTCCGGCTTCGTTTTCGCCTTTTTTTGCCCGCCCCAGAAGTTTCGTACCCTGTGGCGACTGCTCTTGCTCCTCTTCCTCCAGGGGACCCTCTACCTCCGCCACGGCCTTGGCTTCATACACCGGATACTTGAAGTTCCCCATCCATCGGCCCCAAAGCATCTTTTGGGAATAGTGCCGGGTTTCACCCGTATCCTCCAGCTGTCCCAAGTCTGGCTCGCCTTCCTGCCATTCGTAGGTATCCCCCTTTTTTACCCAATAGTATTTACCCCCAAACCAGCGTTGCATAGGAGCCCCAGGTGCGGCCCGGCGCTGCATCGCAGCGGGATTGTTGGCCAGGGCATGAAAATCGGGTCCACCTCCTGCTTGCTCTCGTCCGCCCCTGGCGACCGCCTGCTTCTGTTCGGCCGGCAGCCGGCGATGGAGGGGAGGGTGATGCATGGACGCACGGATTATCTCAGCCAGAAAGTAGCGCAATTCTTTCGATTTTGCAAAAATGTTCCCTGCATGAAACAATCCCCGTGCCGTCATTTGCCTTGCAAATCCCCTTCCCTTCTTGCTAGATTTGAAGAGCTGTGGCCAGCCGGCCCGGCCTGATGCACGTTCACCTGAATCAAAACCCATGACCTTCAAGTCTCCCGCCTTCCTGTGGGTCCCCCTCGGGCTGGCCCTCACGCTGAGCCTTTTGGACAGCTGCCTGAGTTCCCAGGCCACCCGAGCCGAGCGCGGCCACGACCCCTGGGTCTTCCGCTCCGTGATGGATGCCCAGCCGCGTATGCTCACCCTGGCCCTCGCGCCTGATTTCTGGCTGGCCTACCACACCGACGACGGTGCCCTCTACAAAGCCTGGCAAGATGGAGTGGATTTTGACGGGGCGGTATATACCACCCGGCATGGCCCTCAGCCCACTAGCCTGGGGCCCGCCTGGATTGAGAGCGACCTGCGCAATCCCTGGACCTACGTCAGCGGGACCGGAGATAGCCTGACACCCTCCTTTCAGTTTCTGGGACATCACTTTGAGGGGGACCGTGCCTACCTCGACTACCGCCTGCGGCTGCCTGACGGCCACGACATAGCCCTGTCCGAATCCCCGGACTACCAAACTTCCCCTGAGGGATATCCCGGCCTGGAGCGGGTGTTCCGGGTAGCCTATCTGCCCAAGGGTGGACAGCTTTTCCTGCACATGGACCTGCAGTCCCTTCTCTCGGTACAAGCCATCGACACCGATGGCGAATGGCATCCTACCCAGAGCGGGCAGGTCCTCCTGCCCGGGGGGCAGGGGACCACCCTGCAAGGCGTGCTGCAGCTGCGCGAGGGACAGACCCACTTCACCGCCTGGCTCACACCCTCCCCTACCCTGCTTCCCGTCAGCGAGGAAGCCGAGGCCCTCCACCCTGGCCTGGCCCTGATCGAAGGCAGCGACTGCAAAACCTGCCATAACGAAACGGTGAAAACCATCGGTCCCGCCTATACCGCCATCGCGGAGCGCTACGAAACCAGCGCGGCCAATGTGGCCATGCTGGCCCGCAAGGTCATGCGCGGCGGCGCGGGGGTCTGGGGCGAGCAAGCCATGACCGCTCATCCCGACCTCACCTTCCGCGACGCCACCACCATGGTGGGCTGGATCCTGACGCTGGATGGGGAGGCCCCGCTCAAAAATACCGCCCTGGAAGAGGCCAAGACCTACGGCATCGCCGATACGATCCCCCCACCCCGCGATGGGCGAGGCATCGCCGTGAATGTGTGGCAACTCTTCGAAGACCCTGCCGGCAGCATGCCAGCGGTGCCGGACTACCAGCCGGTGTTCTCCGGCGTCATGCCGGCCCTGCATGCCATGCGGGACGAAGATTTTGGCCCGCTAGCCCAGGGGGCTTTTTACCTGCGCGCGACCGGCTACCTCAAAATCCCCCGGGCCGGCAACTATGTCTTTCGCCTGGTGAGTGATGACGGCTCCATCCTTTCCATTGACGGGCAAGAGGTCATCAACCATGACGGCAACCATGGCGCCACTGCCAAGGATGGCGAGCTGCTTCTTAGCGCCGGCAAGCATCCCTTCGTGCTGGATTTCTACGAAGCCGGAGGTGGCCAGGCTCTTTCCCTGCAGTGGATCGCCTACGGCGAACCGGATTTCAGTGTGGTGCCCCCCTCGGCCTTCAGCTATGAAACCGCTGACCTGCAGGCCGTCCAACCCCTGCAAATGGCCAGCAGTGCCGAGGGCGCCAACACCCGCCCCGGCGACGGCCGGGCCCTGGCCGACGTGCATCCCTCCTTCCGGGTGCAGACCATCCGCCCCGAAAGCTTCCAGCCCAAGGTGGGCGGATTGGATTTCCTGCCCGATGGGCGCATCGTCCTTAGCACGTGGGATCCCGACGGGTCGGTCTGGATCGTGAGCAATTTTGATCAGGCAGACCGTGATCAAATCCAGGTCAAGCGGATCGCCAGTGGGCTGGCTGAGCCCCTTGGACTCAAGGTCGTGGACGGCGAACTCTATGTGCTTCAAAAGCAGGAATTGACCCAACTCATCGACACCGACGGCGATGAGATCATTGATGTGTACCGCACCGTCTGCAATGGCTGGCGCGCCTCCGCCAATTTCCACGAATTTGCCTTCGGACTGGTCTACCGGGATGGCTACTTTTACGCTACCCTGGCTACGGCCATCCTGCCCGGCGGCGCGAGTGCGCAGCCGCAGATCCCCGACCGCGGCAAGGTGGTCAAAATCTCCCGCGCCGACGGCAGCTTTGAATTTGTGGCCCATGGCCTGCGTACCCCCAACGGGGTGGGCCTGGGGCTGGACGGAGAGATCTTTGTCGCCGACAACCAGGGCGACTGGCTGCCCGCTTCCAAAATCGTGCATGTGCAAGAAGGGGCCTGGTATGGCTCCCGCTCGGTGGATTTTGCCGGCACCGCGAATCTGGCCGAAACCCTGCCGGTCGTCTGGCTACCACAGGACGAAATCGGCAACTCGCCCAGCCAGCCGGTGGGCATAGAAGTAGGCCCCTATGCGGGCCAGCTTATTCACGGTGAGGTTACCCACGGCGGCATCAAGCGGGTATTCGTCGAAGAGGTCGGCGGGGCCCTGCAGGGAGCCGTTTTTCGCTTTACCCAGGGCCTGGAAGCCGGCGTAAACCGTCTGGTCTGGGGACCAGACGGGAGACTCTACATCGGCGGCATAGGCAACCCCGGCAACTGGGGCCATGAAGGCAAGCTCAAGTATGGCTTGCAGCGCCTAACCTACACGGGCGATCCTGCCTTTGAGATGCTGGCTGTCCGGGCCTTGCCCGGAGGCTTCGAGATCGAGTTTACCGAGCCGCTGGCAGCAGGACAGGGGGAGTCAGCCTCCGACTATGGCCTGCGGCAGTGGTACTATTTGCCCACCGAAAATTACGGTGGCCCCAAGATGGACGACCGCGCCCTGTCGGCAAGCGAGGTCGAGGTATCGGCCGATCGCAAAAAGGTCCGGCTCACCATCCCCGGCCTCAAGGCCGGCCATGTGGTCTACTTTCGCCTCAGCCCGGACCTGCAGAGTGAGGCCGGAAGGTCGCTTTGGTCTACCGAGGCCTGGTACACCCTCAACCGCCTGCCCGCCATCTGAACCAAGCACGGGGAGCAGGCTATCTTGCTCCCCGCTCGCTTTGGGCTACAGCCTCCTATTCATTCGACTTATAGGCATCCCGCAGCGTCCAGACCTGAAGCTTGTCGGCGATCCCCGCTGTCTCAGCCTGCGGGCTAAAGGTGATCACCCGTTCCTCACCCGGCAGCAGGTCAAAGTAGTTGTCGGAAAACTGCCCTTCTACTCCGGGGACACTTACCCATACATGCCGGGCGAGCCGCTCGGTGCGCAGCGTGATGGCGTAGCCCCCCGAAGCGGGCAGCACCTCCGCAGTGAGGCCCGGGTCCGGGAGACTCATTTCTTTGGGAGAAACGAAATACAGCAGGTTTTCACTCAAGAGGTTATCCCCCGCCCACAAGCGGGCCGAGACAACGAGCTCGGCGGGATCATGATAATCCAGCAGGACTTCCTTATCCCCGGACCAGACCTGCGCGCTCTGATTGGGAGCGAGGGTGAGGGTCTGCTCGTCTTGGTAGACGAGCTCCCCGGCCAGGGTCAGGACCTGAACCAGCAGCTTGGCCGGGACCGCCTCCCGGCGGTCCGAGACGGCATAGGCCCGGACGCGCCCGTCGACCGCTTCCAGGGAGATCAGGACCGGCGCAAAGGCGCGCCGGGCGTAGTACTGCAGGGCCTTCCAGCGCCCGTAGTAGTCGATGCTCGACCAGCTCGCCACCGGCCAGGTGTCGTCGATCTGCCAGAAGAGGGAACCCATGCAATACGGCATCTGCCGGCGATGGCTTTCCATACCCACCTTCAGGCCTTCGGCCTGCAAGACCTGTCCCACATAGAGGAAGCTCGGAAAATCCTTGGGCGGCAGATAGTGCCGCTTCAGATAGGTATCGATGGTCCCATTGCCGATGCTGGAGCGCTGATGCGCCTGCATCACCTCGGAGTAGATGTCCCAGTCTGACTCTTCGGCAAATTGCCGCACCGTGGCGAGTTCCGGAAAGGACTGAAAGCCGTACTCGGACATAAAGCGCGGCGTGCGCGCTGCGTAGTTGGAAAAGGGTTCCTTGCCCCACCACACGCCCCAGTAGTGGACGTCGCCGCTCAGCCAGTTTTCCTTGACACCTTGCGCTGCCTGCGGCGAGGAGGCCCAATAGGGCCGGTCGGGGTCGTACTCGGCCACCACGCCCGGCAGGATGTGGTGAAAGAGCGTATCGTAGGCATGCCAGATCGCGGCAGCCACCTCGGGACCTTGCTCGGCCTCGGCCCGCTGCTTCCAGCCCCAGCCTTCCCAGGCGCTCAGGTTCTCGTTGTTGCCGCACCAGAGGGCGACAGAGGGGTGCTGCCGCAGGCGGCGCACGTTGTCGACGGCTTCCTGCCGCACATTTTCCAGAAAGGCATCATCGCCCGGAAACATGGCGCAGGCAAACATAAAGTCCTGCCATACCAGCAGGCCTTTTTGGTCACAGAGCTCATAGAAGAGGTCGTTTTCGTAGATGCCGCCCCCCCAGATGCGGATCATGTTCATGTGGGTCGACCGGGCCGACTCCAGGATGTGCTCATAACGCTCCGGCCCCACCCGGGGCAGGAAGTTGTCCTGCGGGATGTAATTGGCCCCTTTCATGAAGAGGGGTTCCCCATTTACCCGAAAATAAAAGGAAGCCCCCACCGAATCCGGCTCCTGCACCAGCTCCAGGCTGCGCAGGCCCACTTTTACCGTTCGGTTGGTAAGCTTGTGCCCCCCGGCTTCGAGGGCCACCGATACCTCATAGCGGTAGGGTTCGCCCAAGCCATTGGGCCACCAGCGCTGGGGCTTGTCAAGGGTAAAGGCCAGGGCGGTTCGGTTGAGCCCAGTGGTGAGGGTGGCAGGCTGACGGGAAAATTCGGCCCCATTGAGGCGGATGACCCAGTCCCCTTTGGTGACGCCGGGGCTCTCGGTCTCTATCAGGGCCACCAGCTGGGCCTCAGCCTTGGTCAGGTTTTCCTGCTTGACGAAGAGGTCCCGGATGATGGGCCCATGCCAGGCCCGCAGGGTCACTGGCCGCCAGATGCCGCTCGTCACGAACCGTGGGCCCCAGTCCCAGCCATAATGATAGCCCGCCTTGCGGGTGTACACACTCACTTTTTTCTCCCCCAGCCCTCCGGTTTCAGATTGATCATTGTCGGAAACGGGGATCACATATCCCTGGGCGTCATACTTTTCCAGCCCGATCTCGATGGGCGAATGAAAATAGATCCGCAGCTGATTGGCCCCGGGCCGCAACGCGCCCTGGACCGGCACCACCCAACGCCGGAACATATTGTGGGCTTCCAGAATCAAGCTGTCGTTAAGATATACATCGGCGTAGGTATCGAGCCCCTCAAAGTCCAGCTCAATGCCCTCATGGGCCAGGAGCTCAGGGCTCGCATCAAAGGTCGTCCGGTACTCCCAGTCGTTTTTGTCAATCCACTGCAGGTCTCGTTCGTTGGTGCGGTAGAAGGGATCCTCAATCTTGCCGGCGGCCAACAGGTCCAGGTGCACCACTCCGGGCACGGTCGCCGGGAGCCAGGCGGTATCACCGGCGGCCCGAAATTCCCAACCGCTATGCAGGGGTTCTTCCATTATCGGCGAAACAGGCTTACAGCCCCACCATAGGGCCAGCATTATGGGGAGCAGATAGCGATACATAGGACATTCAGATTGGGGTGATTTCGGGGAAGATAGATCCGACCCGCCGCCTTTTCCAATGACCTAGGTCATAGTAAATCCCGGCAAACAATTGCCAATTTCGGGGAGTTTGATAGGCTCATGCATCAACAGATTGATTTGCCCATGTACATGGCCCTTCAGATCCTGACCGCCCTGGGTACCTTCCTCCTGATGGAGGCCTGGGCGTGGTTTATGCACAAATACCTGCTGCATGGCCCGCTGTGGTTTTTGCACAAAACCCACCACCGCCCCCAGAAAACCTGGTGGGAGTGGAACGATCTGGTTTCCCTGCTGTATGGGGTCGCCGCGGCCCTCTGTATCATGCACGGCATTGAGAATCAGGCTTACACCCTGGGCATCGGTGCTGGCATCGCGCTCTACGGAGTGGTGTACTTCATTTTCCACGACATCATCATCCACCGGCGGATCAAGATCCGCTACCGCTTCGAGAGCAGCTATATCAACCGCCTGATCCGAGCCCACAAAATGCACCACAAGCACCTGGGGCAGAACCCGAGTGAAGCTTATGGCTTTCTCTACGCCACCTCCAAGTATGACGTCAAGCGGACCGGAAATTCGTAGGTTCGATGCTCCTCCCTCCCTTCGGACTTCCTTTCTCCGCCCCTTATTGAACGTTGGGCCTGCATTTCGACGGGCTCAGTGACCGCTCGAAATGCGATGCATCAGAAATTTCTGACTTCTCGCTTCTGTTGAACGTAGTGAAATCCCGCGTAGCGGGAACTTCTCTCTTCCCATGCACGAACACTTTTTCACCTGCCCCTACTGCTGGGAGGAGATTTCCTTCCTGGTCGACCTGAGTGTCCCGCATCAGGTCTATGTCGAGGACTGCGAAGTTTGCTGCAACCCAATTGAGGCAGAGGTTCGCTGCCAGGAGCAGACAGTGGTGTTTTTTGAGGCGCACAGCCTGGAGCAATAGCGGGCTGCCCTACTGAGTGGAGAGGCTCCATTCCCGCACCTTCCCTACCCCATCCAGGGGCGGCTGGTCCGCCACGATCAGATCACGGGGCCGCTCGGGTACCGTGAGATTGGCTTCGATCCAGGCAAACAGGTCGGCACGAAGGCTTTCGACCTCGGTGCCGGGCTCCGGCACCACCCAGGCTTTCAGCCGATTGCCTTCCTCAGGCAGCATGGGCCGCACCCAGGCCTGCCGTACGCCGGGTCGCTGCGCCAGGCGGCGCGCAATCTGCGCCGGAAAGACGTTGTACCCCCCCACCTGCACGGCCTGATCCTTACGCCCGCTCAGCACAAAGTGGCGGGCATCCTGCCATTGCAAGTGGTCCATCAAAGGGATCTCCTGTTCGACGCCGTCGGGCTGGGTCAGGATCAGTCCCTCCTCGCCCGGCCGCAGATAGGGGAAAAGGGTGTAGGCGGCCTCTCCCGGGTGCCGGAAGCCGATGCCACTCGTCTCGGAGGAGCCATAGACCAGGATAAAGCGCCCGGGCTGACCGGCCAGATAAGCCTCTGCCGCCGGGGCCAGCGGCCCCGTAGAGTTGATCCCAAGACAGCCCGCGGGCCAGGGCAGGCCCTGCTGCGCCCAGTTTTGCCACCACAGGGGGTGTCCCACGACCACATCACCCGGCTGCAGGGCCTGCAGCAGGCGGGGCCAGGCCTGCGTACGGGCGTCCTCTACGGGCAGCCCCAGGTGGTCAGGCAAGAGGACCGTGAACAGAAACCCATAGATGTGGTGGGGTGGGACCAGCCGCCAAACGCGCCGGGCACCGGGCATCAGCGTGGCCAGGAAATCCACTTCCTGCCGCAGGCGGGCCTTGGTATGGGAGCAGGCTTTGGGCAGCCCGGTGCTGCCTGAGGTCTGGAACACCAGCGGCAATTGCTCATCCTGCACGCAGCGCCCGAGAGCTGCCAGCCACTCCTCCGGCTGGTGATACTGAAGTAGATAATTCTCTACCGAACCCTGCAGCATCTGAAACTGGGCGTGAAAAAAGGCCGCCAACTCCATGAGTTCCATGGAGTCCAGCCCCCAGACATCCTTCCAATGCCCCGACAGGCGGGGCTGGGCTATCCGGGGGTGCGTGGTCAGTCGCGGAGCGATGCGCAGCAGCTGCGTACTTATGTAAGCCGACAGGGCGGTTTCGGTCAGCATAGGCATGTTACGTCAAGGGCAGAGAGATATGAAAAGTAGCGCCCTCAGGGGAGGAGGTAACCGAAATGGTCCCGTCATGGGCCTCGACCACCTGCTTGGCGATGGCCAGCCCGAGCCCCGTACCCGTAGCTTTGCCCGAGGTGACAAACGCATCAAAGAGCCTGGCCTGAATCGCCGGCGGGATACCGGGCCCGTTATCGGCGACCTTTGCCTCTATGCGGCCATCGACAGCCTCTGCGGACAGCCGGATGCGGGGATTGGCGGTACCAGCTCCCTGGAGGGCTTCAGAGGCATTGTTGATCAGGTTGACAAACACCCGGCGCAGCTTGCGCGGGTCGCCCTGCATGTGCAGCGCCTCAGAGACCGAAACCTGCAATCCGACCCTGGCCTCGGCCAGGAGGGGCTTCATTTCGGCCTCAATACTAGACATAAACGCCTGGAAATCAATATCTTCTTTGGGCAGCTCGGCATTCTGGACAAAATCCCGCATGTCTCCGATGATGTTCAGGGCGTGCTGGCTGGCCTCAAAAATCATCTCTGTCATCTCCAGGGTGTCGGGTTCATCTTCTACCTCCATCTGTATCAGCTCCGTGAGACTCTGGATCTGCGAGATGGGGGTCTTGATGTCGTGCATCACCATGCTCATGGCCTGCCCCACGGCGGACAGCTTTTCCTGCCGGACCAGTTGCTGGTTCAGGGTGGCGTTTTGGATAGAGCGAATGGCGTTTTGAAGAAAGAGTTGCAGGAGGTAGGCCTTTTCCTGATTAAAAACCGCCCCCTCGGGGTGCAGCGCAAAGACGCAGTATTCGTCCATACGACAAATCACCACATTGTCTACCAGTTCCAGCTGCTGCATGTCCTCGGCCACCACCCTTAGCAGGAGGCGGTCTATATCCAGGGGCTCACCCAGCCCGATCCGGGATACTTCGGAGAAGGTCATACCGGGCCCCAGCTTTCCCAAGATCGCAAAGTCGGTCTTCAGGTAATCCGAGATCTGATGCAACAGATTGCTCAGCAACGTATTGAGATGGCTTCTTCCCACCCCAATCTGGCTCACCACCTGCAGCAGGTACTCCAGATTGGAGAGTCGCTGCCAGTCATAGACCGCCTTGGTAGCCAGTTGGAGGATTTCCTCCGGGATAAACGGCTTGGACAGGTACCCCACATCAGATCCGGCCTGGGCCACGATTTCATCCAGGGAGCGATCAGAATAGGCCGTCACAAAAAAGATCTGGACTTTGGGATCCACCTTACGGATCTCAATGGTGGTCTGCAGGCCATCCCAGCCCGGCATACGCATATCGCAAAAGATGACACTATAGGGGTCCCCAGCGGCCAAGGCCTTCTTTACGAGTTCCAGGCCCGCTTTGCCATTGGTCGCCTCGTCTACCTTGAAAGCGGGATGGTATCGGCGGGGTGGTTTCTGCGGGACCGGCTCCAGGTCATCAAATAAATCCCCGGCGGCCAGTTCCAGCTCCACATTGGCGGTTTCCTTGACGATCAGGATTTCGCGGATGCTATCGCGCACAACTTCCTCATCATCAATAATCAGAACCTTAGGTGTAAAATGTGACAAATC
Organism: Bacteroidota bacterium; assembly: GCA_003696875.1. GTDB lineage: Bacteria > Bacteroidota > Bacteroidia > J057 > J057 > RFHL01. The sequence goes on from RFHL01000033.1 coordinate 10,838, forward strand.
CATGGTCGTAGTTGGCTTAGTTGAGGTAGGGAAGACGAATGACGAAACGAATCCCGTGATCAGGTCCGGGACTCTCCGCCCAGATACGTCCCTGGTGCGTATCAATGATCTGCCGGCAGGTATGGAGGCCCAGACCGGTACCAGTGGCCTTGGAGGTGTGGCCTTTGG
>RFHL01000371.1 GCA_003696875.1 Bacteroidota bacterium
CGAAGAATCTAATCGGACACACGAGATGCTTCACTTCGCTCAGCATGACAATCATCGATTGGAGCCATTCAAAGCGGTTTTAATCCAAAACTCACGTTAAGGCAAGTCGCTCGGGCAGGCCTTAATCATAGTCCGCTGCCCAATTCACGAATCGCCCTTCCCGGATGGCCATATTGGCCATGTGGGTGGCTACGCCGGCCTGATGGCCGGCTTCTACACTGGCGTTGGGTACCAGACCGTCCCGGATACAGGTATAGAAATGGGCAAAGGCATTGCCGGTAGGCAGACGGTCATCGGTCGGGGCCTCAGGCACCCAGAGCGGAATCGGGTCGCCCGCCTCCAGGGCGGCCTTAGTGGCGCCGGATACCGCATCCAGGTCGGTATCATTGGCCCCTTGCTGGGGTTCGGGATAGATGAAGCCAGCCTGGCCCTGGGCATTATTCACCTCAATGGTGGCCCGGGTGCCATAGAACTTCAGGGAAAAGCCTTCCTTGGCATTGGTGGTGAGACAAGAAAACTGGGCCTTCACACCCTCGGGATAGGCAAAAATGGCCGTGACATTGTCAAAGGTCTCCCGGCCGTCTTTCCAGTAGTCGATGCCGCCCATACCGGTCACCGACAGGGGGTGGGCCCCCAGGATCCAGTTGACGATGTCGATCTGATGGGAGGATAGCTCGGCCATCAGGCCGCCGGAGTATTCGCGATACATGCGCCAGTTGATCTGGCGCTCCAGTTCGGGGGAGGGGACCGCCCGGCGCCAGTCGCCGTTGCGGTTCCAGGTGCAGGTGATATACTTGACCGCTCCGATATAGCCTTTATTGATGGTTTCGTAGACCCGGGCAAAAAGCGGGTTGACCCGCTGCTGATAGCCCACCTGAAAGACCCGCTCCGGATGCGCCCGGGCCTTGGTCCGTACGGCCAGAGAGGAGGCGATGTCGTAGGTCATCGTTTTTTCGCAGTAGACATGCTTGCCGGCGTCTATGGCGTCGATGGCCATCTGCGCATGCAGATGCAGGGGGGTAGCGATGACGACCGCATCGACATCCCCGGCCTCCAACAAGCGGCGATAGTCGGTATAGCCCTTGGCCCCCGGGGCAGCCAGGCTGAGGCCTTTTTCCAGATGAGGGGGATAGATATCACAACAAGCGACTACGTCGATGTCGGTCAGGGCCTGGGCCACTGAAATCGCCCAATTGCCCCGCCCCCCGGTGCCGATCACGCCCAGGCGGAGTTGATCACTGGGGGCAGTCGCCCGGCTATGGAGGGGCCAGGCGGCCAGGCCGGTAACCAGGCCCGTGCCGGCCAGGCCGGCAGTATGCAGAAAGGTGCGACGATTGGACATAGGGAAGAAATTGCTTGAATCAATAGAAAATGGGAGGCCAATGAAGCAGCTCATCGACCTCCCAGGAAGGTAACATAATCCAGGGAGGAAACCCTCCTGCTCTGGCCTAATTAGTGACCATCGCCGCCCCCCTCAAACTGCTGGGTGATAGAGGCCCCGTCGTCTTCGACGGGTTCCAGACGGCCGGGGTCGGGGCCATTTTCGAGCCGCTCTTTGTAGTCGAACAGGGCCACCTCATCCCGGAAATCGGGCTTCCGGGCCATCGGGCCGGCATCCATGTGTCGCTGCCAGTGGTCGACACCCCCCTCCAGGACAAAGAGGTTTTCGTAGCCGTACTGCGTGAGCAGGACCCAGGCTTGCAGCGCCTGCTGCCCATCGGCGCTGACCAGCAGGGTGGGCTTGCCACTGTTGAGAACCGGCTCGAAATCCGCATCCAGGATGCGGTCGAGGGGAATATTCACCGCCCCTTCGAGGTGGTAGCCGGCAAAACGCTTGGGGTCGCGCAGGTCCACGACCTGCAGCTCTCCCGCCGCCAGCTGGGCCTCGACGGTGGCCGGGGTCAGGAGATGGGCCCCATCCTGAACCCGGGTCACCATCCCCCGGGCAGGCGTGGGAAAGGCGTAGGGATCAATCTGCTGAAAGGTGATCAGGGCCAGGGCAAAGAGGGCAAGCAGCACCACGGCCCCCAGACCCAGAAGATAGCTTCTATTCATGACAAAGGATGATTTGAGTCAATCAATGGCAAGGGAACCGCGCAAACCCCCTATCGCGGAATGGTCTCGTCTCCCGGTTCTCGGTTCTAAACATCTCACTAGGAACACCCACCCGCTACCGACTTTTTCTTGCGGCGGGGAATGGGGGCCGGGGCGGCCCCATTGTCCGCGGGGGCCTCGGCCCCCTTGCCGGTAAAGAACTGGGAAGCCCCCAGCCGCTGCTGGTACTGCGCCCACTCGGTGTCCGGAGCTGTGCTCCGGGGTGGTCGTGGATGAATGATGGTCGTAAACCAGGCATTCAGGCCGCCTTGCAGCACATAATTGTGCCGGAAGCCCATCTGCCGCACCAGCATCCAGCCTTCGGTGGAGAGGGTACTGCCATTGGAGAAGAAGATGTTTTGCTTCACATCCTGATCCACATAGCCCAGCCAGTTGTCGGTCAGCAGGCTGTCCAGCGGGATGTTGACCGCGCCGGGGAGGCTGTATTTGGCATACTCCTCCGGGCTGCGCAGGTCGATCAGGCGCACGGAAGGATCCTTCTGGATCAGCAGATCAGCCAGCTGATCCGGGCTGATGTAATACTCCTGCCGCTGCAGCTCGGTGAGGAGTTCCTGGGCATTGAGTTCCATGTAGCGGTTGCGCTTCTGCGGCAGCATGGCCGCGATGGCGCTCATCGCCAGAAATACTACGGATAAAACAACTCGGGTTTTCATTGTAACAACCTATGAGGCACAGATAGCTTCAACAAAATGGATCTAGAGCTCCTTGCTAATGTCGGGCCGCCCAAAGCGCTTCTCCGCCATTTCGCCCAGCCAGAACATCATGACCGCCGCGGCGATAACAAAGAGCGCCAGCAGGCCATCGCTAATGCCCAGCGAGGTAGACAGTTTGATTGGCCCCAGGTAATCGGCCATATAGAGGGTTTCCCAGAGGGGAAATGTCTCCCCAAACAGCAGAATGCCCAGCAAGCTGCCGCCCAGAAACCACCAGGCATCGATCTTGCCGATGGCAGCCGCCGACACACTCGTGCCCGGGCAAAAGCCTCCGATGATAAAGCCCGCGCCCATGATGACGCCACCCACAATGGCAGACCAGGAGTAGTACTCATTGACATAGACGATGCTCATATCCATGAGCTCGAAGTAGTTGAGAAACAACAGGCCCAGCATAGCGGTGATCGCCGCCGTGAAGAAGACCTTCAGCACGGTGGTGTCATAGCCATAAAACATGCCCGCCAGCTTGCGGCTGGAAGAAAAACCTGCCTGTTCCAGAGCAAAGCCAAAGCCCAGCCCGATCAGGAAAGCGATCAAAAAGTTGATCTCATTGGATATCTCGTTGAGGGGAATAAGCGGTCCCATGATGGTTCTTGCGTTATGCGTTATGCGTTCGGATGATTGTCTGACTGGCTCTCTGTTGAGCGAAGCGAAATCCCGCTTGCGGGAACTTCTGACTTCTCAAATCCAGTTTTTGCGGAAGAAATAGGCGAGGGCGTAGGCCGTGCCGAAGATGGCCATCATGGTCACAAAGCCGGCCAGGGAGAGCGTAGCCATGCCGCTGAGGGCGGCGCCACTGGTGCAGCCACGTCCCAACTGTGAGCCAAAGCCAAAGAGGGCGCCCCCGATCACCGCCATGACGATACGCCGGCGGGGCGTGATTTTGGGCGAATGCTCAACCTTCCACTGCAGGCGCCCGGCCAGGGCGCCGGAGAGCAGGCCACCGACCAGTACGCCCAACACCTGAAACACCAGCCAGGAATTTAGGGGGCTGTCTTCGCCCAGATACTTGCTGTAGAAGTGCGAGCTCTGGGCATGCCCGGGGGCGACGCCATCCACAGCCGCAACGACCACACTCTTCATGGCGCCACTTGCTCCCAGCCCACGGCCTGTGAGATAAAAAGCCGCCAGCAGAACGACACCCAGCAGAATCCCGGCGATATAGGGATTCATGTATTTGGTGTCGTGGGTGATATAATTGTGGTGAGACATCTCTCAAAAGGTTTAGGGAGGAACGATCAGTAGAGGTAGCGGCTGGCCTGACCGGCATAGACGATCAGGAAGCGCAGCATGATGTTGCCGAAGATGATGAGGGCCGCCGGCAGAAAGACCGGGATGCGCTGCCCCCGCAGCTCCAGAATCTCCAGCAGGGCCGGCACCACCATGCCGATAAAGACCACGAAGATCCAGAAGGGCAGGGTGTAGGGACCGCCGAGAAAGAGCCCGGCGGCATCTATCTGCACCTGCGAGCTCGCCAGGAAGCCCATGAACATGTGGATGATGAAGAACAGTTCCACCCCGATCACCAACAGGTCGATCTTGGAGAAGGTGTGACGCTCAATGGGATTGCGAGAGATCATCATGATAAAGGCCGCGCCGGCAGAGAGACCCGAAGCGAGGAAGAGCGGCCCAAGAATAGACGTATTCCATAGCGGCCGGGCGTTGAAAGCCGAGAGGAGAATCCCGGTGTAGATCCCCAGGATGGCCGAGGAGACCACCATAATCCAGGCCAGGGTACGGCGATTGGCGATAAAAAAGGCCGCCAGCTGCTCCAGCCAGCGATAGCGCCAGCGCCAGCCCGGGCGCAGCTCGGGCAGGTAGGTCGCACTCCAGATGATGCTCAGCGGCGTGACCACCATGAGGGTCCAGGCACCCCAGGACATGGGCGAGGAGAGCCGGATCGTGGTGTACAAGCGCCAGAAGTAGAGCTTGTGGTGCAGATCATAAAAGAGGGCCGAGAGGCCGATAATCAGCAAAAAAGGCGCGGCCATCGGGGCCCATTTCACCGCGGTTGAGAAGGTCTTTTCCTTTCCCATCAGGTAGTAGAGCGCCGCAAAAAAGAGGATACCGGCCGCCAACCCGCCTACAAAGAGGTAAAGGGCAATCTCCCAACCCCAGATACTCAGGTTGGGGTCTACCCGGGGATTCATCCGGCCACTGATGATGAGTTCTTCTTTCATGGAAATCTATCGTTGAAGGCAAGCCCGCCCCTGGGCCAGGTTGCCAGTTGCCAGCTATCAGGTAAGGAAGTAGAGCTGCGGATCGGTACCCGCTTCGGGAATCAGGGTCTTATAGTCCCGGGTCTTGAGCATGATGGACACCTCGCTGTTGGGGTCGTCAAGGTCCCCAAAGTAGAGGCACTTGGTGGGGCACACCTCCACACAGGCTGGCTTTTGGCCCTTGCGCACCCGGTGGATGCAGAAGGTACACTTGTCTACATAGCCATCGGGATGGGTATAACGCGCATCGTATGGACAGGAGGCAATGCAGGCCCCGCAGCCGATGCAGGCATCGGGATCGACCAGCACCACGCCCCCCTCCACGATGTGGCTCGCCCCGGTGGGGCAGCAACGCACGCAGGGCGCATTGGCGCAGTGGTTACACCGCTCCGAGCGAAACTCCAGCTCCAGTTCAGGGTAGGTACCCGCCGTGGACTCCACGATCCAGTCGCGGCAATAGCCGATCGGGACGTTGTTTTCGAGCTGACATGCCACGACACAGTCGGAGCAGCCGACACACTTCTTGGTGTCTACAGCCATCGCGTATCTCATGATGTTACCGCTTCTTTTTCAGGTTGTTCCAGGTGAAAGGTGACGAAGTTGCCGCGCATGCCGGTCCCGCCCATGACGGGGTCCATATGGACCCGGGTGATGAGCTCACTGTCACTCCCGCCGCGCCCGTTGGCGCGGCTCAGGCGCTTGTCGGTATGCCCAAAGCCGTGTACCATGTAGATGGAATCCCAGCGGATCCGCTCGGTCACCCGCACCCGGATGGGGGTGCTGCTCACGATGCCGTCCTGGTTTTCCAGCCAGATGTACTGTCCGGTTTTGATGCCCCACTCATTGGCCACCCGGGGATTGATCCAGACATCATTTTCATCCATGAGGTCGGTCAGGTTGGGGTTATTCGCCGTGCGGGAGAAGGTATGGGCCGGAGCCCGGCCGTAGATCAGGCGATAGAAGCCCGCCGGCGGCTCTTCGTGCGGTTTGTAGACCGGCAGAGGATCATAGCCTTCGGCGGCCATTTCGGTCGAGTAGAGCTCGATCTTGCCCGTATTGGTATTGAAGGAGATGTCTTCGCCTTCCCGGAAGTACAAGTCGTCATAGGGCCGCTTGAACTTCTTGACCCCGATGCGCTGCATCTCTTCCAGGGAGGAACCGAGCTGCTTGAGCTGCCAGTCGAGGAGCTCCTCGATGTTTTCCCAGCCAAAGTATTCGCCCAGCCCCATTTTGGTAGCCAGCGTCTTGGCCATCCACCAGCCGGGCTTGGAATCATACTTAGGCGGCACGGCCGGCATGCGCAAGGCCAGATAAGGCTCCCGGTGGGGCGAGTTGCGCAGCATGTCGTAGCGCTCCAGGTAGGTACACTCTGGTAGCACCACATCGGCATAGCCGGTGATCTCCATGGGCATGGTATCCACAGCCACCAGCAGTTCCAGGTTCTCGATGGCCTTGAGGGTATTGGCCCGATTGGGGAGGGTGTGGATCAGGTTGGTCCCATTCACGATCCAGGCCTTGAAGGAGCAATCGCGGGCCGTAGAGGGGATGGTGGCATCGCAGATGCCGGAGGAAAGGACCTCATTGGCGAGGGTGTACTGCCCAGGGTAGGCATCACGCCAGGTGCGCTTGGGCTGCGGGAAGGGGGGATGCGGGTAGGTGGGCAGGTTGATTTTCTCGGGATAATAGAAGCCCCCCCGGCGACCCCAGCTGCCCAGCAGGGCATTGAGGATGGCCACGGCCCGCAGGCGCTGGGTGTCGTCACCATACCAGGTGACGTGACGACCCGGGTGTACGATGACCGCCGGGGCGGCATTGGCCATCTCACGGGCGGTCTCACGGATCACTTGCGGCTTGATGGTGGTGATGCCATAGGCCCACTCGGGCGTAAAGGCCGCCACGTGGGCCTTGAGCTGGTCAAAACCGTAGGTGTATTTCTCTACGTATTCCTTGTCGTACCAGCCTTCTTCGATGAGCACATTCATCCAGGCCAGCAGCAGGGCGATATCCGTCGAGGGCTTGATGGGCAGCCAATGTTTGGACTTGCTGGCGGCGGTGGAGAAGCGGGGATCGACGGTGATGATGGTCGCCCCCCTGTCGATGGCGTCGGACATCTCCTGCACCTGCCCGTTGTGCATGTTCTCACCGATATGGGAACCGATCAGCACCAGGCAGCGGGTATCGCGGATATCGGTCCGCTCGGGCGAGAGGACGACCTCGCCAAAGGTGGAGAGGAAAGCCACCTCACGCGGTCCCCGGCATTGCGCAAAGGAAGGAGCGGTGATGTTGGTCGAGCCGTAGGCTTTGAGGAATTGGCCCCAAAAAGCGCCGCCGGAGCCGTGGGTAAAGAGAGCCACACATTCCGGGCCGTGCTTGGCCTTGATGTCGGTGAGCTTCTCTGCGATCAGGTCGAGGGCTTCGTCC
>RFHL01000372.1 GCA_003696875.1 Bacteroidota bacterium
GCTTTGGCCACCGGCCGTGGCCGGGTGGTCATCCGGGCCAAGGCCGATATCGAGACGGTCAAGGAACACGAGCGGATCATCATCACGGAGATCCCTTATCAGGTCAACAAGGCCACGACCATCGAGAAAATCGACCACCTCATCCGGGACAAACGCCTGGAGGGCATCGCCGACGTCAATGACGAGTCGGACCGCGACGGCCTGCGCATCGTGGTCGACCTCAAGCGCGACGCCAACGCCCGCGTAGTGCTCAACAAGCTTTTCCAACTCACCCCGCTCCAGTCCTCCTTCAGCATCAACAATGTCGCCCTGGTCAATGGCCGGCCTCAGACGCTGAATCTCAAGGACATGATCCGTCACTTCGTGGATCATCGGCACGAGGTGGTGGTGCGCCGCACCGAGTACGAACTGGAGGAGGCCCGTAAGCGGGCCCACATCCTCGAAGGCTTGCTGATCGCCCTGGATAACCTCGATGAGGTGATCGCCCTGATCCGGGCTTCCCAGACGGCTGATATCGCCCGCGAAGGCCTCATGAGTCGCTTTGATCTGTCCGAGATCCAGGCCAAGGCCATCCTCGATATGCGGCTGCAGCGCCTCACCGGTCTGGAACGCGAGAAGATTCAGGAGCAATACCGCGAGCTTCGGGCCCAGATTGAGTACTACGAGTCGGTGCTTGCCGACGAGGGCATTCGCATGGGCATCATCAAGGATGAGCTGGCGGAAATCAAGGACAAGTACGGCGACCCGCGGCGTACGGAGATCACGTTTGCCGAAGGGGAAATCCGCATCGAAGACATCATCGCCAACGACGATATGGTGATTACGATCACCAACCACGGCTATATCAAGCGGACCCCTGCCCATGAGTATCAGGCGCAGGGACGTGGGGGCGTGGGCTTCCGCGGGACCGGCAAAAAAGATGATGACTTCGTCGAGCATTTGTTTGCCGCCCGGGCCCATGATTACCTGCTGTTCTTTACGGAAAAAGGCAAGTGCTTCTGGCTCAAGGTATATGAAATCCCCAAGGGGGAACGTTCTCACAAAGGACGGGCCATACAAAACCTGATCCAGATTGACCGGGAGGATAGCGTCAAGGCCTACCTCCGGGTGGAGAACTTCGACGACGAAGAATTTGTGGATACGCACTACATCATGATGGCTACCCGCAAGGGGCAGGTGAAGAAAACGCCGCTCCGGGATTACTCCCGACCCCGCGCCAACGGGATCATCGCCATCACCATTGCCCCTGGCGACGAATTGATTGAGGCCAAGCTCACCAATGGCCAAAACGAGATCATGATGGCTGTCAAGTCGGGCTATGCAGTGCGGTTCCCGGAAACGGCCGTGCGCGACATGGGCCGTACGGCTATGGGGGTGCGCGGCATTACCCTTCAGGGGGAAGATGATGAGGTCGTGGGAATGGTGGTGCTGCCCGACGATGAGGCCAACCTGTTGGTCGTATCCGAAAAAGGCTACGGCAAGCAGACGGCAGTCTCGGAGTACCGCCTTACCAATCGTGGTGCCAAAGGGGTGAAGACCCTGAGCGTTTCGGACCGCACCGGTGGCGTCATCGCCATCAAGCAGGTCGAGGGATCCGAAGACGAGGACCTCATGATCATCACCCGGCAAGGCATCACCATCCGGATGCGGGTGGCCGACATTAGCCTGTATGGCCGCAATACACAGGGTGTGCGCCTGATCAAAGTCCGTGATGGCGATCGCATTGCCTCTGTCGCCAAGGTCGTAGAGAGCGGTGATGACGAAGACGCCGCCGAAGGCGGCGAGGAGGCCGAGAGCGGCGAGGATTGATCCTGGCCGGATGACCTTGTCCCGTTTTTCCCATCCTAAGGATACATAACTACCTGATTACACGCTAACCTGAACCTCATTTAAAACGGACTCCCAACAACTATCCTGATTATGCAGAAACCTATTTTGCTTCTGATGCTGGCGACCCTGCTGAGTCTTCCGCTCGCGGCACAGCCTAGCAAAGTGACTTCTGGTGTGCTCGACTTCCAAAACGGCAACGTAGGGGAAGCCATTGAGAAACTGGAAGCCGCCCTGGCGGCGGGTGAAGAAAATCCCGATCTCTTCCGTAAGGGCAAAGCCAAATACATCGCCAAGGCCCATTACTACCTGCATGCAGCCTATGCCCGGGTAGCTCGCGATACCAGCCTGAAAGACCTTCAGGCCCAGTATCCCGATGCGGCCCTGTTGGCCGCCGACCATCTGGACCTGGCGCTGAATCACGAGTATGGCAAGCAATGGCAGACCAGAGCGACCCTGGACAATGCGTCCATGAATGTCTGGTACAGCCTCTATTCTGGCGGGGTCGACTTCTTCAACGAAGCCAACTACGATCGGGCGACTGCCTACTTCCTGGGGGCTGACAAAGCCAATCCTAATCACTTCCTGACCACCCGTATGCTGGGTACAGCCCAGCTGATGCAGGAAGATACCGCGGCAGCTATCGCTTCGCTGGAAAAAGCCCTCAACCTCTTCAAGGCACGCTACATGGACAATGAGGACGAAAAAGCCCTCGAAGCCCTCAAGGCCACCTCTGAGTACGAGGAGGACCTGGGCCAGATTTCCTATGTCGCCCAGCAGCTGGCGGTGATCTACAATGCGCAGGGGGACCCCCGCAAAGCCCTCGACGTCCTCAAAGTAGGGGAAGAAATCGACCCCAACGACCCGGACATGAAGCGACAGGAGCTCAACATCTACAACCAGAATCCCGAGCTCTTTGAGGAGGCGGTCTCCAAGTTTGAATCGGCTATTGCCGAAAACCCGGACGACGATCAGATCAAGCTGGCTTATGCCAGCTTGCTGGAGCGCAACGAGCGCGCCGAGGATGCCCTCGCCATCTACCAGGAGGTGTACGAAAAGGACCCCAATAACCTGCTGGCCAACTACGGCTTGGGGGCTTCTTACATCAACCAGGCGGCCGAGATCTCCCAGGTGAAAATGGCCACCGACAACGAAGAGAAAATCGCCGAGTACGATAAGCAGATCATCGCGTTGCTGCGTCAGGCCTATCCCTACATGAAGAAGCTGCACGAGTTGCAGCCCACCGAGCGGGAGTGGCTGTCGCAGCTCGTCTCCATCACCGGCAACCTTTCCAGCGTCGCCGACAATGACGAAGAAGCCCAGCGCTTCGAAGAAGAGATGACCCTGTACGGGAAGAAGCTGGGTGAGCTGAATCAGTAGGCTTATCTACCCTTGTACCCCGTTCAGCGGCCGCTTTCCCGAAAGGCGGCCGCTTTTGTTTGTCGCAGAAAAAAGAGTTTTAGTAACGCTCAAAAAATAAATTCCCCTTTTGACTTGATCTCTTGCACGCATACAGCGTCAGAAAAAGCCTCACTTGGCCCGCCAAGCTCGGTTTTTCTTCCTTGTCTGCGCACAAGATCTCGGCGCAAAAGGAGGAGGTTACTTTTCTCGCGTTACTTAGAGGAGGAGAATGGCCTGATTTGGGCAAGAGTTATGGGTTAGAAAATCGGGACGCCTCCAACCAAGGAGGCGTCCCGATGGCTGTTGCGCGAACCGGATTACTCCACCGGCTCAAAGCTCACCGCGAGCCCCCCGCCGGGGGCGAGGGTCACCGGCAGGGTGTCACCCGCCGACACCTCCAACTCGCTGATCGCGATGGCGGTGGGATTTTCGTCCCAATGTGCGTCGGGCGCGTCGGCGTAGATCTTGGCCAGATAGGTCTTGCCGGGACTCAGAAAATCCAGGGGGATTTCCATGTTGCGACCTTCCTCATTGGTGATGCTGCCGAGGAACCAGCGTTCGCCACCCTTTTCCTGCCGGGCGATGGTGACAAATTGCCCGACCTCGCCGTTCAGGACGTGGGACTGCTCCCAGTCCACGGCCACGTCTTCAATAAACTGGAAGGCCGGCTGGCCTTCGTAGTTTTCCGGCAGGTCTGCCGCCATCTGCAGCGGCCCATAAATGACGACGTAGAGGGCCAACTGCTGCGCCAGGGTGGTATTGACCTGGCTCTCTTCTTTGTATTCGTCAAATTTGATGTCGAAAATGCCCGGGGTAAAATCGATGGGCCCGGCTAGCATGCGGGTAAAGGCTACCGTAGGCAGGTGGTTGGGCGGGTTGCCCCGCTCGATGGACCAGGCGTTGAACTCCTGCCCCCGCAGGCCCTCGCGGGCCATGAAGTTGGGCCAGGTGCGACGGAGGCCCGTCGCCTTGATGGGCTCGTGGGCATTGACCATCACCTTGTGCTGGGCGGCCAGCTCGACCACATCCTGATAGTGGCGCACCATCCATTGGCTATGGTGGCGGATGCCCTCGGGCTGGATCGGACCCACATAGCCGGTCTTGACAGCGTGCACACCCAGGCGCTCGTAGAACGCAAAGGCCGTATCCATCTGCTCTTCGTAGCTGTCCACGCAGGCCGAGGTCTCGTGGTGGCCGATCAGGGCTACACCCTTTTCCTTGCCATAGCGCACGACTTCTTCGATATCAAAGTCGGGGTAGGGGGTAACAAAATCGAAAGGCTTTTTGGGCCGGTTGGGGCCAATCCAGTTTTCCCAGCCGGTGTTCCAGCCCTCGACGAGCAGGCCGCCGATGCCATGTGCCGCCGCAAAGTCGATGTATCGCTTGGCGTTTTCGGTGGTGGCGCCATGCTTGCCGGTCGGCCGGAGGCCGTTGGGGTCTACGTAGGTGTTCATATCCTGCTGCCCGGCGTAGTCCCAGGTGCTCTTGCCCAGGTGCATCTCCCACCAGATGCCTACATACTTGGTGGGCTTGATCCAGGAGGTATCGTCGATCTTGTTGGGTTCGTTGAGGTTGACGATCAGCTTGGATTCGATCAGGTCGCCGGCACGCGTGCCAATCTGCACGGTACGCCAGGGTGAGACGAAGGGCGCCTTCGTTTTGACCAGAATGCCATCGGGCCAGGCGACCAGCGCACTGCGCAGGGTGGGTTGTCCCTCGTCCACGTGCAGGGTCATGTCAGGATAGTTGAGCTGGGCGGCTTCGACGATGGTCTGTATCTCTCCTTCCACGAAGCCGCCC
>RFHL01000373.1 GCA_003696875.1 Bacteroidota bacterium
CGGGCGGCCAGGTCTGAAGCCACCAGATAGCTGATGTGTCCCTCGCGAAAGCGACTCAGGATGTGGGTACGGCTCTGCTGGTCCTGGTCGCCATAGTAGGCCTCGGCCCGCAGGCCGGCATTGCGGAGAAAGCCGGTCAGGGAATAGATCTCTTCCCGGCCCCCGGCGAAAATAAGGGCTTGCTGGAGGCCCTTTTTCTGCAGGAGGCTTACCAGGCTGGCCTCGCGCTGTCCTTCGGGGACCCGGGCGTAGGCAAACTGGATGTTGCGCAGCATCTGCCGGGGACTGAGCCGGATCGTCTCGATTTTTGGGAAGCGCTCCCGCATGAGTTGCTCGCTGTCAGGGGAGATGGTGGCGGAGAAAAAGCCCACTTGGGCGGTGGAGCGAATGTGACTACGGATTTCGTCCAGATCCCGCATAAAGCCCGCCTCAGTCAATTTGTCCCCTTCATCCACAATCAGAAAGCGGATGTCCCGCCACAGATAGGGATAGGGCCATTGTCCCATCACATCACGCAGCCGGCCGGGCACCACCACCAGGATGTGGGCGCCAGATTTGATTGCGGCCTGGCTTTCTTCGATGCTGGTGCCGCCGATGACGGCGGCGACCTTGAGCTGATCCCCCACAAAATAGCCTTGCAGGGCCGCTTGCACTTGCTGGGCGAGCTCACGTGAGGGCACCAGAATCAGGGCTTGGGTACTGCGCTTGAGCAGGTCAAGCCGGGAAATGAGTGGCAGACCGTAGGCGGCGGTCTTGCCAGTACCGGTAGGGGCCTCCACGATCAGGTTGCGCTTCTGGATAAAGCGCGGGATTACCTGCTCCTGTACCGGTGTGGGGCGCGAAAAGCCCAGCGCGGGCAGGGCCTCCAGCACCCGGGGGTGCAATTCGTAGCGCGAAAATCCTTGCTGCTTGTCCATACCACAAAGGTACGGCAATTTTTCCCAACCCGCGCAGCCTTATCCACCCTATTGCGCACCAGCGGCCAGGCCCAGCACCTCCTCCGCAAAGGCAAAGGTCCCGGCCTTCACCTCCTCGTAGGCCTCCGACTTTTCCGGATTGGCGATCACATGGGCGTTGGCGGTGGGGAAGGCCTGCTTGCGCCTCGCTGCTGAAGGGGTACCCAGTTGTTCAAACATATTCAACATGGCCGCTACCGAGACGGTAGGGTCCTGGTGTTCTTCATCTTGGTAATAGTAGGCGAGATAGACCGGCGCTTGTACGGCCGCAAAGGTCTCCGGTTTCATACCGGTATCGAGCAGGTTTTGCAGCTCAACGGTGGCTTCCAGCCGGTAGCGGGTGTACCAGAACTGGTCAGAGTAGGCATCCCCTTCCCATTCGTTGTAGTCTGAGCCTTTGGCCATGCGGGCGAGTTGCAGGCCCCAGGGGCCGGTGAGCAGGCTGGCGGTGCCGCTGCGGATCTGGATGTTGGGGCTGTAAAGAATATGGGCAGCAATGGCAGGATCGTCGCCCAGCATAAGGGAAAGGGTACCCCCGGTGGAGGTACTCATCAGGATCACTTTTTCGCCCAACTGCTTGCCGATGGCGAGGGCCGCCTGAGCAGAGGCAAAAACGCTGTCGGCGCGGTAGTCGATCAGCGGCTCATCAGCGACGAGGCCATGCGAAAACAGGCGGGCCAGGTAGAGGTTGCAGCCGTAGCGCTGGGCAAAGGCCCGGGCCAATTCCCCGCCTTCTTCCCGGGAGGCACTGAAGCCGTGCAGGTAGACCAGGGCATAGGGCGTTTTCTGGGGGATCGAGTCGGCCCAGATGATCATGGCCTCATTGCCGGGCTTGATGGGCTTTTGGCTTTCCTTTGCAGCCACCCAGGCCGGCAGGGACCCTAAGTCCGTGGGGACCGGGGGCAGCGCGGTCGAAAGGACCGGGGCGTCTGGCCTGGGGCCAAGGAAGAAACCGCCCGTAGCCAGTACGAACAGGAGGCCAAGGATACTCAGGACCTTTTTCACAGCGTGGAATTGGAGAATCGGAATTTGGGAGAATGGAAGAAAATTAGCAGATTCCTTCGACCTTTCAAAGCAAATACGGATGCCTGCCTCCTCTTCGACTGAGCGCTTGCAGTCCCTGGACCTTTTCCGGGGGCTGACCATGTTTCTGCTGATGGCCGAGGCCGCTGGCCTCTACCATGCCTGGTTGGAAGCGAGCGGTCCGGCGGGCCTGCATCATGCCCTCGCGCTGCAGTTTCATCATCATCCCTGGCATGGGCTCCGGTTTTGGGACCTGATTCAACCCTTTTTCATGTTTATCGTCGGAGTGGCGATGCCCTTTTCCTATGCCAGCCGGGCAAAAAAGGGGCAATCCCGGGCGCAAATCACCCGCCATGTCCTGCGGCGCTGCCTACTGCTCCTTGCCTTTGGCGTGGGCCTGCACTGTGTCTATGCCGGCCGTCTGGTGTGGGAATTGTGGAATGTGCTCACCCAGCTGTCCTTCACGGTGCTGGTGACCTATTTTGCCATGCGGCTGCCCTGGAAAGGGCAGCTGAGTCTGTCGCTGGGAATCCTGCTGCTGGCCGATCTGCTGTACCGCTTCTATGCGCCTGAGGCACCCTTCGTCAAGGACGAAAACTTCGGCAGCTGGATGGACCTCCTCCTGATGGGCAAGCTCAACGGCGGTGGCGGTTGGGTGACCATCAACTGTCTTTCCACCTCGGCCCATACCATCTGGGGTGCCATGATCGGGCAGCATCTGCTGGGCGGCAAGCGCCCTGCTTTGTTGCGCCCGCTGCTCATCGGAGGTGTGGTGGCGCTGGGCCTGGGCTACGGCCTGGACTGGATGGGCATCACCCCCATCGTCAAGCGCATCGCCACCAGCAGTTTCGTGCTGGCGTCCGGAGGCTGGGCGATCCTTAGCCTTTCGGCCATGTATGCCCTGGTCGATATCCGGGGCTGGCAATGGGGCATCCGCTTTTTTGCTGTGGTGGGCATGAATTCCATTTTCATCTATCTCTTTGATGAGACCATCGGGCACCAATGGCTGCGCGGCTTTTCCGGCATCTTCACCGAAGGAATACTCGGGTCTGTTGGAATGTCCGAGGGAGGGATTGCCATCGCCACCGCTTTGCTGACGCTGGGTATTTCCTGGTATCTCTGCTGGTTTCTGTACCGGAAGCAGATTTTCTTCAAAATATAGCGACGGGACTGTGCCCGGATTGTAACCTTTTCCCTCTCCGGGCATTAGGCAGGCAAAGCTCCGGAGGCCCTTTGATTTGATCCTTTGATCCGTACCCTGACCCCCACCGAAATCCAGGACGAGCACGCGCTGGTTCGCGCGGCGCAGCAAAACATGCGGCGCTTTGGGGTGCTATAC
>RFHL01000034.1 GCA_003696875.1 Bacteroidota bacterium
ACCCTCCCCGGCGGCGAAGGCCTGGCCGAAGAGGAAACCCTCGCCACGGGCGACCTACCCGGCGAGTCCTCCGAGCGCGAAACCGAAGGCCCGCTCCGCGGTACCTTTGACGCCTATAACCAAACCGTGAGCATCGCGGTCCTCGATACCGCAGGCCAACGCCCCGTAGCCGAGCCCACGCCTGAGCAACCCCGGACGCCCCGCCGCCGGCGCACGTATCACCTGATCGGGGCCAGTTTTGGCACCCAAAGAGGTGCGGAGCGCTATGTGCAGGAGCGGCGGGCCGAAGGCTATGACCCGGTCATCCTATTCCCTCCCGAAGGCTCTTCCATGAGCTATCGGGTGGCCCTCTTTAGCCATACCGACCGCCGGCAGGTAGAGGCTTTTGCGGAACGCCTCCGCCGTCAAGGCAAAAAAACCGGCTGGATCTTCGAAGAAATTCCCAAACCATAATCTCTCCCATGTATACCTCCTCTCACTCCTCCCGCTTTTTGCCTGGAACCAACCGACTCGGGTTGTTCCTGGTCCTGTTTTGTCTGCCTATGATCCTTGCGGCTCAGGGCTACCACCACGTGATTGCAGGCAGTTTCGATAACCAGGCTGCCGCTACCCGTTTCCACGACGCGCTCCGGCTGAAAGGGGAAAATCCCTTTATCATTTTTCCTCGCGCCGGGGAGACCTACTACCGGGTGGCCGTATACAGTGGCACGGACAAAGCAGCCGCCCAAGCCTTTGCCCAAAAGGCCCGGCAAAAAGGCCACAAGTATTGGGTCCTGACCATGGCAGATCCCATGTCTACCGGGCCCGCACTGGAGACCGCCCGGACCAGCCAACCGGCTTCCGCCGGAGCGGGGGTAAGCCGAGGCGATGGCCCCTATTACCACCTGATTGCGGCTTCTTTTCAAAGCCTGGAATCGGCCGCCAGCGCCATGCAAAGCCTGCGTCAGGATGGCTTTGAGCCCTATGTAATCATGCCGCGCACGCCCGGAGGTATGTACCGGGTGTCGGTGTACCGGGCTGATGCGGAGCGTGAAGCCAAAACCTACTCCAAGATGCTCAAGCGGCGGGGCAAAAATCCTGGCTGGGTGTATGAAGAGGAACCCGGCACCGTGACCACCCATGGCATTGGCCTGGCCCCCACCCGCCGGATGGGGGGAACCGCCATCACCTACCACCTCATTGCGGGCAGTGTCAAGACCTTTACCCAGGCCCAGGCCGTGGCCGACAAGCTCAAGGCCAAAGGCCACGATCCGCTGATCATGTTCCCCGAAACGGGGATCTCCGAGACCTACCGTGTTTCGGCCTATCGGGCGACCGATCGGAAGCAGGTCAAGTCCTACCAGACCCAGCACAAGCTGGAAGGCTGGATTTTTGAACTGAAATAGGCGCGTACGGCGCGACCATGCCCGCGGGGCCGTCTCGGATGAGGCGGCCCCGCGTTTTGATGTGACTCCCTGCCGCAAAATCTGTATCTTGCCGGGTAGTGCCCGCAGCCAGGCAGCAGGCCACCGTTTCATTTGAACCTATCCTCTCCTACCTTATGACGCCCACCTCCTTTCAACCCGGTATCAGCTCTCAGGAAGCCATGCAACTCGAAAACCGCTATGGCGCCCATAACTATCATCCCTTGCCCGTGGTCCTCAGCCGGGGTGAAGGGGTCTATCTCTGGGACCCGGAAGGAAAGCAGTACTTCGATTTCCTCTCGGCCTACAGCGCCGTAAACCAGGGGCACTGCCACCCGCACATCCTCTCGGCCCTTAACGAGCAGGCCCAGCAGCTGACCCTTACGAGCCGGGCATTTTACAATGACGTACTCGGCCCCTATGAGCGCTACATCACCGAGCTGCTGGGCTACGACAAGGTGCTCCCGATGAATACCGGCGTCGAAGGCGGCGAGACCGCCCTCAAGCTCGCCCGCAAGTGGGGCTACAGCGTGAAGGGCATACCGGAGAACCAGGCCAAAATCATCTTTGTGAAAGGCAACTTCTGGGGCCGCACCCTGGCGGCCATTTCGTCCTCCACCGATCCCAGTTCCTACGCGGGCTTTGGGCCCTACATGCCGGGCTACGAAGTGATCCCGTACAATGACCTGCCCGCGCTGGCGCGGGCCTTGGCGGATCCGCATGTGGCGGGCTTCATGGTCGAGCCCATTCAGGGTGAGGCCGGCGTGGTCGTGCCGGATGAGGGCTATCTCCGGGAAGCCTATGCCCTGTGCCACGCACACAAAGTCCTGTTTATCGCTGACGAAGTACAAACCGGGCTGGCCCGGACCGGCCGGATGCTGTGCTGCGACCATGAGGATGTACGCCCGGACATCCTGATCCTGGGCAAGGCCCTGTCAGGCGGGGTCTTGCCGGTATCGGCGGTCCTCTGCGACGATGAGATCATGCTTACCATCAAGCCTGGCGAGCATGGGTCGACCTATGGCGGCAATCCGCTGGCCTGCCGGGTGGCGATGGCCGCCCTGGAAGTGTTGGTAGATGAACAGCTCGCCGACAACGCGGCGCGGCTGGGCGAACGCTTTCGCGCGCGCATGCGCGCGCTCATTGAGAAGCGCCCCGACCTGCTGGTCACCGTCCGGGGCAAGGGCCTGCTCAACGCCGTCGTCATCAACGACAGCCCCGAAAGCGACACCGCCTGGCGCATCTGCCTGCAACTCGCCGAGGGGGGCCTCCTCGCCAAGCCTACCCATGGCAACATCATCCGCTTTGCCCCGCCCCTCGTGATCACGGAGGCCCAGCTTGAGGAAGGCTGCGACATCATTGAATCCTGTCTCTTGGAATTTCCGAAATAAAACGCGATGTTTAGGCAAGCGGCGCTAATGTCCTGATAACCTAGGGCTTCCGAGCGAGAGTTTCTACATAGAAAGCCCTCTGCTCCGCTCCGGTCCCGGGAAATCAGCCCTGCGCCATTTTGGCTTGGAACTTGCTGTCTACCAGGAATCTCATCCCTGGCTTTTGCTTTGCTCATGCTTACCCTGTCTCCCCTTATGAGGCCCGCCTGCCTGCTTGCGTGGTCTCTGCTCCTGGTTCTGCCTGCCTATGCCCAACCGCCTGAGGCGGAGGGTGGTCTGGCAATTGTGGACCTGCAAGAGGCGGCTATGGAAGTACAGCCTGCCCAGGGGCTGGTCTGGGAAATCAGCCGGCCTGACCTCGCGCATCGCTCATTTGTCTACGCCATTCTATACCGGGTCCCCGAAGACTTTTTTTTCCTCCCCCCCGGCCTGACCCCCTGCGTGGCCCAGGCGGATCGGCTGGTGATGGAGGTGGACCCCACCAACCTGGACGTAGACTACCTCTTTCGGGGCGAAGCCCCGCTGGACTCCACCCTCGACGCCCTCCTGCCCGAGCGCAGCTACCCCGACTTCTGGGCCTTTATGCGCGACAGCCTCTCCCCGGTGGCGACCTACAAGCTGGAGAGTCGCTACGCGCCAGTCCTGCTGGAGCGGCAGATCATGGGAGACTATTGCCTGGGCTATCGCCGCCATGAGGAGCTCGTTTCGTACGAATGGTATCTGAACGAGGCGGTGCGCAAGCCGCTGAAGGTGCTCAACACCGGCTGGGCGCGCACCGCCTGGCTGGACAGCTACAATTATCAGGAGCAGGCGCATCGCCTGCGAGAAACCCTGGACCGGCGGGCCACCCTTTGTGAGTCGTACTGGGCCCTGTTGCGGGCCTACCGGGCCGGCGACCTGGACCGGGTGTGGCTCCTGGCCAAGGATGCGCCCGACCTTGGCGACAACATGGGCCGCTTCATTGAGGCCCGCAATCAGGCCTGGCTCAAGCGCCTGGCCTGGAATCTTGAATACGAAAGCCTGTTTATTGCCGTTAATGCGGTGCAACTGCCCGGCGAAAACGGGCTGCTTCATCAGCTGCGAAAAGCCGGCTATACCGTTACGCCTTTACCCTATGCGCCGTAAACCCTTTGATCTGAAGCTGCCGACCCGGCCGTTGGCCTCGGCCTGTTTGCTTTGCCTCTGGCTCGGCAGCTGGCTGCCGCTGGACGCCCAATCGCCCGAACCCTTGCCGGAGGTGGCGCCAGCCGTGGCGGAGGAGCCCGCGGCCCGCAGCCTGCTCTGGAAGATCGAGACCCCCGGGCAAGATTGGCCCGCATCCTATCTGTACGGAACCATCCATATTATCCCAAAAGACTCTTTCTTTCTCCCCCCCGGCCTGGAAAGCGCCATGGCAGAAGCCGAGCAGCTGGTGATGGAGTTGCCTCTGGAAGCCGACATGGGGGCTATGCTCCAATCGGCTAAGTCAATGCTGTTGCCAGCCGGCACCAAGCTCAAGGACCTCCTCACGGAGGAGGATTATGCCTATTTGCAGCAATTTATGCGCGACAGCGTGCAAACGCCAGTGCCCTTCTACCAGATGATCAAGCCGATCTTTACCCTGCAGCAGCTGAGTAGCAACCTGTGCCACGAAGGCGAAGCCTTCGAGTCCTACGAACTGTATTTCGCCAAGCGCTTTGAGGAGATGGAGAAACCCGTTTCCGGGCTTGAGACGATGGCTGAGCAGCTGGCGATTCTTGACAGCATCCCCCTGGCCGATCAGGCGCAGAGCCTGATGGAGACGGTGCGGGCCCCGCGTGAGGGCTGCGAGGAGCTCTCGCGCCTGATCCACCTGTACCGGCAGCAGGACCTGGAGGGCCTGATGGCCCTCACCACCGAAGACCCCAGCCTGGGCGATCAGCGGGAGACCCTGCTGGACAGCCGCAACCGGCGCTGGATTGCCCGCATCGACACCATCCTGGCCGGCGGGGCGTCCACGCTGATCGCTGTAGGGGCCGGCCACCTGGCCGGGCCCGAGGGCGTCATACAGCTGCTCCAAGACGCAGGCTACACTCTCAGCCCGGTTCTGGCCAATTGAGGGGCCACGGTTCTTTCCCTGCACCTTCCGTACAGGGGCCCTCTACCCATGTTCACCCTCGCCTCGCGATCTTCGGCTCAGTCCACTTCCTGATATTCACCTATGAAACGATCTGCCCATCCCATTCTCTCCTATCAGTACATCGCCTCCGACGGGCCGGGCCTGCCCCTCGTCCTGCTGATCAGTGGAGTGGTAGCCATGGCACTGGGGATGACGATCCCCCTGGTGCTGCCTACCCTCTACTGCCCCTTGTGGCTGTTTGCGGGCCTGGGCGGCCTAGCCATCCTCAGTGGCATTCTCACCTGGACAGTCCCTGCTCTCCGGTCCTATACCTTCGACCTGTCTTTCCTCACGTTTCTGGCCTTCTTTATCGGGGCGCTCTTTCTCGCCTACACCAACCGCCTGCGCCTGGAGTCTCTCCCCCTGCTGGTGGCAGTCCAAATCCTTTTTGGCATCTCCTTTCGCCTGCTACGCGACTATCTGGTCTTTGCGGTGGCTTCCATGGCCCTCTATACCTTTTGCAGCTTCTATCTGGACGGGCTGGATACCCCTCCGGGCCTCTTCCTGCCGCTCATGTTGCTTGTCACCTTCATGGCGGGGGTATACATCTGGTCCCGTACCTTTCACTGGCGCCACCTGAATACGAGCCGGGTCATGCTGCAAAACCTGCTTGACACCTCGCATTATGCGATTTTTCTCCTGGATACGGCTTGCAAGGAAATCATCTACCAAAACCAGATTGGCCAGCAGTTCCTTAAGGAAGGAACTGCCAAGGACGAACTCAGTGCGCCCGAACTCCTCCGCCTCCTGGGTCTGGAACCTGTCTACATCGCCCGGCGCTTCCAAATGGCTGATGGCGATCTGCAGGAAAAAAGTTTCTGCACGCTGCGGGATCAAAACAACGTCCTGCACGATCTGGAGGTCTATCTCAACAAAATCCAAACTCCTCATACCCAGCACATTCAACTACGCATCCGGGACATCACCGACATCCGCACGCAGGAGCGATCCCTCAGTCTGAGCCAGTCGGTCAACAATTCCCTGACCCATGCCCTCCCAGACCTGCTGATCACCCTGGATCAGGCGGGCATAATTCAGACGGTGCAGGGGATGCAGAAGGCGGCGGGCTTGTTTCGGCAAAAAGACATCCTGGGGCATCCGCTGACCGAGGTCCTGTCGGGACAAGCGGCCACAGAGATTGACCAGTGGATGGAGACCGCCCGGGCGCAGGAACAGGTCCTCCAGCGAGACCTGGTGACGGGTCCCAAAGACGCCCCCCACCACTATGAGCTCCGGCTGGTGCGCCTCGGTGATGGCCCTGACCTGATGGCCATCATCCGGGAAGTGACCGAGGCGCGCAAGAGCTCGGCTGCGCTGCTGCAGTCAGAGCAAAACTATCGGGAAATCTTTAACTCGGGGACCGATGGGATCCTCATTCTGGAACCCCATACCCTGCGCCCCCTGGACGCCAATCAGGTGCTGTGCCAAATGCTTGGCTATGAGCGAGAGGCCCTCCTCAACCGGCCGGTCGACGCCCTCTGTCCCGATGATCTGAGCCCACAGCTCATTCAGTTTCTGAAGCGTACCCTGGAGGGGGAGGAGAATCTTTGGGAATGCCCCTTGCGGCAGCAGGATGGGCAGACCCTGCCTACGGAACTCTCGGCCCGGCTGACCCTCCTCGGGGGAGAATTTCGCCTGATGCTCCTGGCTCGGGATATCACCGAACGGGTGGCCCAGGCAGAGGCCCTCCGGTCCAGTGAGCAGCGCTACCGCACCCTCGTAGAGCGGATGAATGAAGGCCTGGTCCTCACCGATGCCGAAGAGCGCATCCTTTTCGTCAATGATCGGGTCACGGAGATCCTGGGAATCGAGCGCTCCGATCTGATCAACCGGGTGAGCTATGAGATCCTGAAAGGCAAAGACGTCGTTGAGGTGATTCGCAGCAAGTCGCTGCTTCGTAAGCAAGGCATCTCCGACCAATACGAATTGTCCCTCACCCGCCCCGACGGGCAAGCCCTGTGGGTGCTGGTGACCGGCTCACCATATGAAGACAAAGCGGGACAATTTGCGGGATCGCTGGCCATCCTGACCGATATCACGGCCCGCAAGGAAGCCGAACTCCAGCTAATGGAGAAAAACCGGGAACTGGATGCCTTTGTGTACAAGGCTTCGCACGATCTGCGCGGTCCGCTCGCCTCCATCGCCGGCGTCACCAACCTCGCCAGTGAAGAGGTCAAGGACCCCAAGGCCCTGCGCTTCTTCCAGATGATCAGCAAGACCATCAACCGGCTCGACCTGACGCTCACCGACCTGATGGAGGTGACCCGCACCACCAAGACCCCCGTGAACCTACAGCCG
>RFHL01000374.1 GCA_003696875.1 Bacteroidota bacterium
GTGTTTCGGAACGGGTCAAAAGCTGATGACGCAGATGATGGGCCTTTTACACGCTTACTCCCAAACGCTCAAAAAGCTCCCCCAAAGGGGAGCTTTTCAACAAGTGGAATCGTGATTTGGAACAGTATCGTGAAGCTTAGCCCAGGAAGCTCAGCAGCATACCAGCCGCCACCGCCGAACCGATCACGCCCGCGACGTTGGGCGCCATAGCGTGCATCAGGAGGTGATTGGTGGGGTCCTCTTTCAACCCCATCTGCTGCACCACCCGGGCGCTGAGCGGCACAGCCGAAACCCCGGCCGCCCCGATGAGCGGATTAAGTTTGTTGCCTTCCTTGAGGAAGAGGTTCATCACCTTGGCAAAGGTCACACCGCCAGCGGTAGCGAAGATAAAGGACAAGGCCCCCAGAACGAAAATCATGATAGACTGCGGGGTCAGGAAGACATTGGCTTGGGTAGAGGCCCCCACCGTGAGGCCAAGGAGGATGGTGACGATGTCGATCATGGACTTTTGGGCGGTCTTGGCCAAGCGCTCGGTGACGGTGGATTCGCGTAGCAGGTTACCGAGGAAAAGAGTCCCGAGCAGTGGCAGGGCTCCAGGCACCACAAAGCAGGTGAAAAGCAAGCCTGCGATGGGAAAGAGAATTTTTTCGGTGCGAGAAACGGTCCGGGGCGGCTTCATGCGGATCAGGCGTTCCTTCTTGCTGGTGAGAAGCCGCATGACTGGCGGCTGGATCACGGGTACCAGCGCCATATAGGAATAAGCCGCGATGGCGATCGGCCCGATAAGGTTCTGCGTGCCATCAAGACCATTGGCAAGGCGTGAGGAAATGAAAATGGCCGTGGGCCCGTCAGCTCCTCCGATAATGCCTACTGCACCCGCTTCCTGGATGGTAAAGCCCAGGGCCAGCGCCCCGAGAAAGGTGAGAAACACCCCAATCTGTGCGGCGGCCCCCAGGAGGATGAGACGGGGATTGGAAATAAGGGAGGAAAAATCGGTCAGAGCACCGATACCCAGGAAGATCAAGGGCGGATAAATCCCCCGACTCACCCCCTGATAGAGGTAATACAGGACGCTCCCTTCCTCATAGATCCCGATCTCCAGGCCAGCGTTCTCGACAAAGGGGATGTTGCCGACCAGGATGCCAAAGCCAATGGGTACGAGCAGCAGGGGCTCGTATTGATAACGGATGGCCAGATAGAGGAAAAAAAGTCCGACCCAAATCATGACGAGGTGGCCCCAGGTCATGTTGGCAAAGCCGGAATATGAATAGAAATTTGAGATACCTTCCACGGATATGAAGGTTAGGAGTGGAAAAATTAAGAGGATCGTATGGTCACCCACAATCGGGTCTGGACCTGACAAGTTGCAGGCTCACCTACTCCATGATCATGACAACCTGATCCTGAAGGACGCTCTGCCCTGCCTGGACCTGGATCGTCTTGATGGTACCGGCCTGTTCCGCCGAAATCTGGTTTTCCATTTTCATGGCTTCCATAGTGAAGAGCAGGCTTCCACGCTCCACACTGTCCCCGGGCTTGACCGCAAAGGCTACGATGGTCCCCGGCAGGGGGGCCTTGACGGCAAAGCCGGCCACCTGCTGCTGCGGTATCCGCTGCTGCTCTTGGGTAGGCTGCGGCACCCGTGCCCGCACCAGTTTGGGCGTCTTGGGTTGCTTGATCTCCTGCTGCAACTCGACCGCATAGGGCGTGCCGTTAATCTCGACATCTATCTGGTTGTCCTCCATCCCTTTGATGGAGACATTGTAGATGTTACCGTTGATGGTGAACTTGTACTTTTTCATGTCAGCGTTTTAGGCCGGATTGCCAGACCCCATAAATTTTGGAACTCCAGGGAGAGTAGGTCCGGGATATCTTGGAAATGGTCAGAATCGGGTCTTCTTGATCGTGCTGATCCTGGAAATAGAGGTGTAACGCGGCGGCGAGGGCAGCACCTTCCTCACCAGAAAGTGCCTGCAATAGGTCAGGCACAGGCTGCGCCTTGCGGGCGGGAAGATCGGCCCGCCACCGCTGAAAGCGGCTGATGAGTTCCAGGATTCTGGGTAGGCGGCTAAAAAGGAAGTAAAGTATTACCAAGGCCGAAAACACGATGGAATAGCCTAAAGCCGCAATGGTCAAAGCCTCACTGGAGACCGATTCGAGATTGAAAAAGTTCATAGTGAAGCGGTTAAAGAGGTATGTTACCATGCTTCTTGGGCGGATTCATATCCTTCTTGGTCGCTAGGGTCGAGAGCGCCCGGATGATGCGGAAGCGGGTGTTGCGCGGCTCGATCACATCATCGATATAACCGTACTCGGCCGCCTGGAAGGGGGAGGCAAACTGCTTGCGGTATTCTTCTTCCTTCTCCGCAATGAAGCGCGCCCGCTCTGCATCGTCCTCAATCTTCTTCAGGTCGCGGAAGTGTAGCACTTCAATGGCCCCCTTGGGGCCCATCACGGCAATCTCGGCCATCGGCCAGGCGTAGTTGACATCACCCCGCAGGTGCTTGGAACTCATCACGTCGTAGGCTCCACCGTAGGCCTTGCGGAGGATGACGGTTATCTTGGGCACGGTCGCCTCGCCATAGGCAAAGAGCAGCTTGGCTCCGTGCAGGATGATGGCATTGTACTCCTGCCCGGAGCCGGGCAGGAAGCCCGGCACGTCGACCAGGGTTACCAGGGGCACATTGAAGGCATCGCAAAAGCGTACAAAGCGCGCCGCCTTGCGCGAAGCGTCGATGTTGAGCACCCCGGCGAGAAAGTTGGGCTGGTTGGCCACAATGCCAACCGGCATCCCGTTGAAGGTCGCAAAGCCGGTCACGATGTTGCGGGCATACTGCCGCTGCACCTCCAGAAACTCGCCGTCATCTACGATGGCGTAGATCACGTCCTTGACGTTATAAGGCTCATTGGGATTCTCTGGAATGATCTCATTGAGGCTGTCCTCCAGGCGGTCGATGGGATCGGTACAGGGCCGCAGCGGCGGGTCTTCCAGGTTGTTTTGGGGAAGGTAGCTCAGCAGCTTGCGAATGATCTGGAA
>RFHL01000375.1 GCA_003696875.1 Bacteroidota bacterium
ACCCATTACCCTGCGGAGCCTGTTCGAATTTTCCCAGTGCCAGCCCATTCCGCTGGAGGAAGTGGAGTCCGCGGCGGATATCATGAAGCGCTTTGCCACCGGGGCCATGTCTTTCGGGTCGATCTCCTATGAAGCCCACAAGACCCTGGCCATTGCTATGAACCGCATCGGTGGCAAGAGTAACAGCGGCGAAGGGGGCGAAGACCCGGACCGCTTTGCCCGCCGGGAAAACGGCGATTGGGAGCGCTCTGCGGTCAAGCAGGTGGCTTCCGGCCGCTTTGGTGTCACGTCCTACTACCTCAGCGAGGCTGAGGAACTGCAGATCAAGATGGCGCAGGGCGCCAAGCCCGGCGAAGGCGGGCAACTGCCTGGCCACAAGGTGGACGAATGGATCGGCCGGGTGCGCCATGCCACCCCCGGAGTGGGGCTCATTTCCCCCCCTCCGCATCATGACATCTATTCCATCGAAGACCTGGCTCAGCTGATCTTCGACCTCAAAAATGCCAACCGCTTTGCCCGCATCAGCGTCAAGCTGGTGTCTGAGGCAGGGGTAGGCACCATCGCCGCCGGCGTGGCCAAAGCCCACGCCGACCACATCCTCGTTTCGGGGCATGATGGCGGTACGGGGGCCTCTCCCCTGAGTTCCATCCGGCATGCGGGGCTCCCCTGGGAACTGGGCCTGGCCGAGGCGCATCAGACCCTGATCAAAAACGGCCTGCGCGGTCGCGTGACGCTGCAGGTCGACGGGCAGGTGCGCACCGGGCGCGACCTGGCCATTGCCACCTT
The DNA here is from genome assembly GCA_003696875.1 of Bacteroidota bacterium. GTDB lineage: Bacteria > Bacteroidota > Bacteroidia > J057 > J057 > RFHL01. The sequence continues at coordinate 787 of RFHL01000375.1, forward strand.
GCTGGGCGCTGAGGAGTGGGGCGTCGCCACCGCCGCTCTGGTGGTGGAGGGCTGTATCATGATGCGCAAATGCCACATGAATACCTGCCCAGTGGGCATCGCCACCCAGAATCCCGAGCTGCGCAAGCTCTTCACGGGTGAGCCCGAGCATCTGGTCAACTTCTTTACCTTCCTGGCCGAAGACCTCCGCCGCTATATGGCCGAGCTGGGTTATCGCACCGTCAATGAGATGGTGGGACAGGTCCAGCACCTGCGGGTGCGCGAGGACCTGAACCACTGGAAGCTGCGCGATCTGGACCTGACCCCCATCCTGCACCGCGAGCCGCTAGGCGAAGGCCTGCTGCCCTACAAGAGTGAGCCGCAGGACCACGGTCTGGAGCATATCCTCGACTGGCAACTGGTCGAAAGCGCCCGTCCGGCTCTGGATATGGGCCTGCCGGTATTCCAGGAATTTCAGATCAGCAGCACCCACCGGGCCACCGGCACCCTGCTGTCGCATGAGGTGACCCGCCGCTATCAGGCGACCGGGCTACCCGAGGGCAGCATCCACTTCCGCTTCGAGGGCTCGGCCGGACAAAGCTTTGCCGCCTTTGCGGCCAAGGGCCTGCGCTTCGAGCTGCATGGGGAGGCCAATGACTATCTGGGCAAAGGCCTATCCGGTGCCCGGGTGATCGTGCGACCGGATCTGGAAGCCCCCTACGAACCCGGTAAAAACATCATCATCGGTAATGTGGCCCTGTATGGGGCTACCTCCGGCGAAGCCTATATCCGCGGCATGGCGGGTGAGCGCTTTGCGGTACGCAATTCTGGTGCCCGTGCTGTCGTGGAGGGCGTAGGGGATCATGGCTGCGAATACATGACCGGTGGGGTCGTGGTGGTGCTGGGGCAGACCGGCCGCAACTTTGCCGCCGGCATGAGCGGCGGGATGGCTTTTGTCTATGATCCCGAGCGCGCCTTTGCCCATCGCTGCAACCAGGAAATGGTGGACTTGGATCCCCTGAGCTTCGAGGATAAGGAACTGCTACGCGAACTGGTCGATCGTCATTATGCCTTCACCGGCAGCCGCATTGGACTCAAGCTCATCACCGACTGGGAAGCCGCTTTCCCCGACTTTGTCAAGGTGATGCCGCGCGATTACAAGCGGGTCCTGGCCCAGCAGGAAAAGGACTTCGCCTGGAAAAAGCGCAAAACCGGTTGAGGAACCTTTTTTCTCGATCATTGAAGCTTCCTAGCCAACGGATCTCATTCGAGCCCTTTTCCTGGTTTCTCTCTCTCGGCTCTCGCTTTTCGGTGCTGCAATTCCGTGCGACTCCGTTTCCCTTAAAAGGGAAACAACCCGCCAGCCCCACCAGTGGAATCTCTTCGTCTTAAATCTGACTTCTCGCTTCTGACCTCTCATCATGGGAAAGCCAACAGGATTTCTGGAATTTGACCGGGAAACGCCCCGGAGCCGCCCCCCGCAGGAGCGGGTGCAAGACTACAAGGAGTTTTACCAGCCTTTTCCCGAGAACAAGTTCCGGGAGCAGGCGGCCCGCTGTATGGACTGCGGTGTGCCTTTCTGCCACCACGGTTGCCCCCTGGGCAACCAGATTCCCGAGTTCAATGACGCCGTCTATGCCGGTGACTGGGTGGCGGCCTACGCCATTCTGAGCGAAACCAATGCCTTCCCGGAATTTACCGGCCGCATCTGCCCCGCCCCTTGCGAGGGCTCCTGCGTGTTGGGGATCAACCGGCCCCCGGTGACCATTGAGCTGATCGAAAAAGCCATCGCCGAGAAGGCCTTTGAACTGGGGCTGGTCAAGCCTCAGCCGCCCCGCACGCGCACCGGCAAGCGCGTGGCCATCATCGGCTCCGGCCCTGCGGGCCTGGCTGCCGCGGTCGAGCTCAACCGCGCCGGGCATCTGGTGACCGTTTTTGAGCGGGACGAGGCCCCGGGCGGCCTGCTTCGCTTCGGGATTCCCGATTTCAAGCTGGAAAAGCAAATTGTCGAGCGGCGCATCGCCCTGCTGGAAGCCGAAGGCATTGAATTTCGCTGTGGCGTGACGGTAGGAGAGGAGGTAAGCGTGGAGACTCTACATGCGGACTATGACGCGCTGCTTCTGGCTGGCGGGGCTACCGTGCCTCGCGAGATGCCCATTCCCGGGCGGGATCTGCCCGGCGTGCACCTGGCCATGGATTACCTCACCGAGCAAAACCGCCGGGTGAGCGGCCTGCTGCCCGAAGGGCCGGCGGTCATCGACGCCGCTGGCAAGCAGGTTATCGTCATCGGGGGCGGTGACACCGGCTCGGACTGTATCGGCACCGCCAACCGGCAAGGGGCTGCCAGCATCACCCAGATCACCTGGGGGCCACGCCCCCCGATGAGTCGTACGGCTGAGAATCCCTGGCCGGAATGGCCCATGACCCTGTCGGTCACTTCGTCCCACGAAGAGGGCTGCGAACGCGATTGGAGCATCCTCGCCAAGGCTTTCCTGGCCGATGAGGCCGGGCAGCTGCGCGCCCTGGAAATCGTCAAGGTGGAGTGGGAAGATGGGCGCCGCAGCTATCGGGAAGTGCCGGGGAGCCGGCGGGAGTTGCCGTGTGAGCTGGCCCTGATCGCCGTCGGCTTTGCCAAGCCAGAGGCGGATCACCTGCTTGCGCCGTTGGGTGTGCAGCTGGATCGTCGTGGCAATGTGGTGACGGAGGGCTATCAGAGCTCCGTGCCGGGGGTTTATGCGGCCGGCGACATGCGCCGGGGGCAGTCCCTCGTGGTCTGGGCCATCGCCGAGGGCCGCGACGCGGGCCGGGAGATGGATGCCTGGTTACAGGCGCAGGGCTAGCGCGTCAGTTTCTCTATTTTCATATCAAAACCCCGGCATTTGCGTACATTTGCCGGAGAGGGCCATATTGGGTCTTCAAATCCCTCGGGACACATCCCATATCCAATTTTTTTTGCATGAGTACCAACGAAGCCTCTGCTACCCCTGCTTCTCTCAACTTTATCGAGCAGATCGTCGAAAATGATCGCGCCAATGGCAAAAACGGAGGGGTTGTCCTCACCCGTTTTCCGCCTGAACCCAATGGCTACCTGCATATCGGCCACGCCAAGTCGATTTGCCTAAACTTTGGGCTGGCCCAGCAATATGGCGGTGCTACCAACTTGCGGTTCGATGATACCAATCCCCTCACCGAGGATACCGAGTACGTAGACTCCATTATGGAGGATGTACGTTGGCTGGGTTTTCAGTGGCAGGGAGAGCCGCTCTATGCATCAGACTATTTTGACCAACTCTACGCATACGCCATCCACCTGATCAAGGCCGGCAAGGCCTATGTGGATGACTCTACCTCGGAGGAGATTCGCCGCATGCGCGGCACCCCCACCGAGCCCGGGGAGCATAGTCCCTATCGCGAGCGCTCCGTCGAGGAAAACCTCGACCTTTTTGCCCGCATGAAAGCAGGCGAATTTCCCGATGGCTCCAAGGTCCTCCGGGCCAAGATCGACATGGCCTCGCCCAACATGCACTTGCGCGACCCCATCATGTACCGCATCATCCATGCCCACCACCACCGGACGGGGGACAAATGGTGCATCTACCCCATGTATGACTGGGCCCACGGGCAGAGTGACGCCATTGAAGGCATCACCCACTCGATCTGTACCCTCGAGTTTGAGGTGCACCGGCCACTTTACGACTGGTTTCTCGACAACCTGCCCCCCTTCGATCCCCGCCCCCGGCAAATCGAGTTTGCCCGGCTCAACCTGAGCTACACCATCATGAGCAAGCGCAAGCTGCTGCAGCTCGTGAGGGAAAATCACGTAGCGGGCTGGGACGATCCTCGCATGCCCACCATCTCGGGCCTGCGCCGGCGGGGCTATACCCCTGCCTCCCTGCGCAACTTCGCCGAGCGCATCGGCGTGGCTCGGCGCGACAACGTCATCGACGTAGGCCTGCTGGAGTTCTCGGTTCGAGAGGACCTCAACAAGACCGCCACCCGGGTGATGGGTGTTATGGACCCCGTCAAGCTCATTCTCACCAACTACCCGGAGGGGCAGACCGAGGAGATGATGATCGAAAACAACCCGGAAGACCCCAATGGGGGCGAGCGGGCGGTTCCCTTCTCCCGCGAGCTGTGGATTGAGCGGGAGGACTTCAAGGAAAATCCCCCTTCGCCCAAGAAGTGGTACCGCCTCGGTCCCGACCGGATGGTGCGCCTCAAGGGCGCCTATATTATCAAGGCCACCGACTACGTCAAGGATCCCGAGACCGGCGAGATCACCGAGATCCACGCCGAGTATATCCCTGAGTCACGCTCCGGCAATGACACCAGCGGCCTCAAGGTCAAGGGGACCATCCACTGGGTATCGGTCGATACCGCCCTGCCGGTCGAGGTGCGGCAGTACGACCGCCTCTTCTCCGATCCTGATCCCGGCGGTCACAAGGACCGCGACTTTCTGGAATTCCTCAATCCCGACTCGCTGCGCATCATCAGCCCCGCCTATCTGGAGCCCAGCGTCAAAGGGGCCCAGCCCCTGGACCATTTCCAGTTCATCCGCAAGGGCTATTACTGTGTGGACCGCGACAGCACCGCCGACAAGCTGGTCTTCAACCTGACCGTCGGCCTGCGCGACAACTGGGCCAAGATGAGCCAGAAGTAGCCTCGGCAACCGCCTGCTATCATAAAAGGTCGTGCCACCCAGCGGTGGCACGACCTTGATTTTTCCATATACCAGGCAGGCAAAGCATGAGCAAAGGACAACGAGAATTTTGAGTTTGAAAGGGGGTTGTTCGCCTGTCAGCCTCCTCTGACGGCTGCGAAACCCTTTCGCGCAAGCCCCGTTTCCCTTCGAATGGAAACAACCCGCATCCCCGTTCTTCTCTGGCCTTCCTGTTGAGCGTAGCGAAATCCCGCGTAGCGGGAACCTCCTCCCTATCTATTCCTTCTCAATCCCCGCCACCCATTCCTCGGTGATCAGGGTGTCGGCCTTGTTGCCCCAGCTGTTCATGATGTAGTTCATTACATCGGCGATCTCATCGTCATATAGACCCAACTCCGCCATGTAGCTGTTGTAGGTGACGCCATTGACGACGATCTCCCCCCGCTGGCCAAACTTGATAGCCCGGGCCGCCTTTTCGGGGTTTTTCATCAGGTAATCCGAGCCCGCCAGGGGCGGGTTTACACCTTCGAGTCCTTCGCCCTGCCCCAGGTGGCAGACCACACAGTTCATTTCGTAGACCTCCTTGCCGCGGGCCATGCTCTCCGCCAGCGGGTCCGAGACCCAGGCGATCAGCACGAGGCCCATCAGGCCGAGGAGGAAAGATGCAATGGATGTACGCATATTGGTTCGTCAATTTGGGTTAAGTAGCCTCCGTAGGCTAATCACTTATATGCCCCTCGAAAGGATCCAAACCCTAATGAGGGCTTTTTCCAGAAAAGAAGGAATGCTCTGACATCTGGAACATCTTTTTCCTATTCCTCCTCCGGAATCAGGCGCACGATCATCCCCGGCCCCTCCACCGCTACATAGATGTAGCCATCCGGCCCCTCCTCGATGGCCCGCACCCGGCCCAGGTTTTCCAGCATCACCTCCTTTTTGGTGACGGTATTGCCATCCAGCTCCACCCGTACCAGATAGCGAAAGGCCAGCGAGCCCACCAGGATATCCCCTTCCCATTCGCCATACTTACGGCTGTTGACAAAGCTCATGCCGCAGGGGGCGATTGAGGGGACCCAGTAGGTGATGGGCTGCTCCATGCCCTCCCGGGCGGTATCTTCGGTAAAGATCGTGCCATCGTAGTTGATCCCGTAGGAGATCTCCGGCCAGCCATAGTTGTTGCCGGCGCGCACGATGTTGAGCTCATCGCCCCCCTTGGGGCCATGCTCGTGGGCCCATACCTCCCCCGTTTCCGGGTGGATGTCCATCCCCTGCGGATTGCGGTGGCCATAGGAAAAAATCTCGGGCTGAGCGCCCTCCACATCCAGGAAGGGATTGTCCTCCGGCACCCGGCCGTCGTCATGCAGGCGCATCACCTTGCCCCTGTGATTGGAAAGATCCTGCACCTCATCGCGACCACCGCGGTCGCCCACCGTCAGGTAGAGATAGCCCTCCCCGTCAAATTCCATCCGCCCCCCATAGTGGTGGCGGGTCTTATAGTTGGGCGAGGCCTTGAAGATGTGCTCATGGTCCACCAGGCGGTTGCCTTCCAGGCGCACCCGGATAAACTCCGTATTGGCGCCATCGCCTTCCTCACCCTCCTTTGCCGGACTGGCAAAGGACAGATAAATCCAGCCATTTTCTGCATAATCCGGGTGCAGCTCAATGTCCAGCAGGCCTCCCTGCCCCCGGGCCAGCACCGGCGGCACCCCCGCGATGGGGGTAGGGTGCAGCTTGCCGTCCCGCACGATGTGCAGGTCGCCGCCCCGCTCTGTAAAGAGCATGTCGCCATTGGGCAGGAAGGCCATCGCCCAGGGCACCTCCAGGTCCGTGAGGAAGGTATCCACCCGGAAATTCAGTTGTTGGGTCTCCACAAGGGGGCCGGTCTGGGCCCAAAGAGCACCGCCGGCCAGCAACATCAGCGCGGCCAGGAAATAGGTACGTATCACCGTCATAGTCAGTCAGGATTGTTGATAGCGTAGTAGAAAGCCAGGGAAGTTGTGTATGCTTCTCCAACGATACGCATCGGACCTTTGTTTTGCAAATGCATGAGGATGAGGGCGTGTCCCCCCGTCCGGGCGCGGAGGCCCGGCCGGGGGGCCGCGTGCCTCCGGGCTTCGGTCCTGCGGACTGCCCCTCCGGCCCGCTCACGCCCCGCGAGCCATCGCCCCGGGATAAGCTGGCCTCAGGGCCAGATGCGTTCCAGCGGAGCGCATTTGGCCGAGACGAGGGTCCCTGCCCCGTGGAATTGCAGCTGCTCATAGGGCTGCTCCGGGAAGACGATCTCCGTCAGGGCCAGCCGCCCGCCTTGCGCAAAGACCTCCACCGAGGCCACATCCAGGTAGATGTCGAGCGTCAGGGTATCCACCGCGCCCAGGGGGGCGCCGTGACGCCCGGCAAAGTCGGCCGAGAAACCGGCCCGGCCGGCCTCGGAGCGGTCCACATAGAGGCTGTCCCCCCGGTAGTCGATGCCCAGGCGTTCTCCTTGCCCATTGGCGAAGGTCAGACCGCAGCGGCGCTCTGCGCCGGGAATGATCTGCACCCGTAGCACCATCGGGGCGGAGATCGGGGCGGAGGGGATGGATTCCAGCCCGCCTACAGGCAGGGCTTTGGGGTTCCCTTCCAACTGAGCCACTTCCCGCACGGGGCGGTTGGCGAGGCGGGGGCCATCGGGCCCGGCCCAGAGGTCCAGGCGCCGGGGCAGCGTCATGGCGCTGCGCCAGGCCGTGGTCGGCACCACATTGGCGTACTGCCAGTTGCTCATCCAGCCCAGGAAGAGGCGGCGGCCGTCGGCCGCGGGGATGCCCGACCAGGTGACGCCGGCATAGTTGTCCTTGCCCTCGTCGATCCAGAGGGTTTGGCCGGCCGGGTAGTGCGAGGTAAAGGTCTGTCCGTCAAAGTCGCCCACGAAGTACTGGGTGGCCGAGCCGCCGTTGGGGCCGCCGGGATTGATGCTCAGCAGCAGCACCCACCATTCCTGCCCGTCCAGGGTCAGCGGGAATAGGTCCGGGCACTCCCACACGCCGCCGTGGGCGCCGTATTCGGCCCCAAATTCGCTGGCGAAGGTCCAGTCCAGCAGGTTGGGTGAGCGGTAGAGGTGGATCCGATCGGCCACGGCCAGGATCATGACCCAGTGCTCCGACTCGGCATGCCAGAAGACCTTGGGATCGCGAAAGTCCCGGATACCGGGATTGGGCAGCACGGGGTTGCCTTCATACTTGGTCCAGCTGCGCCCCCGGTCCAGGCTGTAGGCGATGCCCTGCGTCTGATGGTCCAGCCGGCCGGCCTCGGCCCCCACGGGTTCATGGTAGGTAAAGATCGCCACCATTGGCACCTGTCCGGTTGGGGCCAGGCCGCTGGTGTTGTGCGCATCCACCACCGCACTGCCGGAGAAGATATAGCCCAGGCTGTCGGGATAGAGGGCGATGGGCAACTGCTCCCAATGGACCAGATCCGTACTCACGGCGTGGCCCCAGTGCATGGGCCCCCAGACGTTGCTATCGGGATAGTGCTGGTAAAAAAGGTGGTATTCGCCCTCATGGTAGACCATGCCATTGGGGTCATTCATCCACTGGCTGGGCGGACTGTAATGGACCTGTGGCCGCCAGGGCTCATCGTAGGTAGGCGTGGCGGCCGCAGTGTCGGTTTGGGGCTGGGGCTGGCAGGCCAGAGCCAGCAGGCTGAGGGCGAGTAGGTAGCGGATCTTCATCGGGGAATGGGCTAAGGGGTACGTGGGGGGATGAAGATACAAAAAGGCTTGAGACATGCCTTGTAGCCCAGAACAGAAACCCCTTACAAGATTGAATCTTGTAAGGGGTGAACATGATGGCTCATGCGAGGGAAACCCCCGCGAGCACGTTATTCCTTCCGGATACTCAGGCTATGCACCTGTCCCGCGGCTTCCAGCCGCAGGAAGTACAGACCGGCGGGCAGCGCGCTCAGGTCGCGGCTCACATGGCCATTGCCATGCATTTGCCGCACCACCCGGCCCTGCCCGTCGATCAGCTCGGCGGTCCAGTCACCAGCGATTTGCAGCTGCAGCTGATCCTGTACCGGGTTGGGGTAGATGCTGAAGGCCAGGCCGTCGAGGCTCACCATCACGCTGGGGCTGTAGGCAAAGCTGCCGTCCATGTCGACCTGCCGCAGGCGATAGTAGCCCAGCCCGCGCAGCGGGCTGTGGTCG
>RFHL01000376.1 GCA_003696875.1 Bacteroidota bacterium
CAGTTGTTTCCGTTGGGGGGTGTAAATTTTTGGGCTTGCTGCCGACGGCGGTCGGCGATGGCGAGGTTTTCGCGGGCAGCCTCATGCTCCGGATCGATCTGTAGGGCTTCGTAGAAATAGGAGTAGGCCGCGTCAAACAGGCCAAGGTTGGCCGAGGCCACGCCCAGGCTATTGCGGATCTCCGCATTTTGGGGATGTTGCTGGGCCGCGATGGCGTAATCTTCTATGGCTTTCTGATAATCGCCGAGGGCATAATAGGCTTCGCCCCGAAACTCGTAGACCATTTCATGCTCAGGGTCTAGCTCAACCACCTGATTGAAGCGATCGATGGCGGTGACAAAGTCCCCCTGATCGTAAAATGATCGGCCCTCTACAAAGAGGCGCTCAGCTTGGAAAGCCCGGATAGTAGGATTGGGCTGTGCCAGGGCCACAAAGGGCAGGACCAAGAGCAAGAGGGTGAAACGCTTTTTCATGAGTGGGTCGGTTGCGTGCTGGGAAAAGGCAGGCGGGAAGGCTTTTCCAAGGAACGGAATTCTTTCCCTAAGGGTATTTCCCTTAGCAAAATTAACGGTTAAGCTAAAAAACTATTGGCATAAGGACAAGAAAATCGCCCCAATTTTAGCCAAATAGGGCGAAAATAGCGGATTTTTTGTCGTCGGCCGAGTGCCCTCCCCGATTTTTGCAAAAAATTATACCACCCCACTGGAAACGAGGGGCTTACACACAAAAAACCCGGGCCTGAGGCCCGGGTCTCATGGTAACCGAGAAGAGAAGCTGCCGGGGACAGGCCGCCGGCCGGTCTTTATTCGCCTTGTCCCAGGGAGAAGCCGCGCTCCCCGTCAAAGGCGTACAGGTTTTCTGTTTTGATGATGTCCTCTCCAGCCCCATGCAGCCGCTGCTGCAGCGTGAGCAGCGCGCTGAAGTCTACTGGCGGATAGGTCTTGCGGTCGGCCTCGATGATGGCCTCGTTAGACACAAAGCGGCAGCGCCAGTGGTCGGTGCAGAAGGTCTCCGGGTAGCCGCTGGGATACACCTTTACCCCGCGGTTGGTGATCATCTTGAGCTTGAACTGGGGACCTGCGAGCTCGGTGAGGCGGTCGCCGATTTCCTGGGGATCCTTGCCCGCCCAGTCGATGAAGACATCGCAGCCGACGAGCTGCTTCTTGCGCTTGGGACGCTGGTACTCAGGGATCACGATGGGACCCGCCTGATGGGGAAGGCTCCAGGGAGTCATCGTCTGGGGCTTCTGGCCCAGTCGTGCGATGACCGCATCGGCAAAGGCCTGGGTGCCCACCTTTTCCTGGGTGCGGTCCGGATGATAGATGTCGCCAGTGTGGATGCCGTCTTCCAGGGTGCGCAGCCAGGCATTGCCGATTTTCTCGGCCACCTCGCTGGCCCCCAGGTGCACCAGCATCATCATGGCGGCATTGAGCAGGCCCGAGGGATTGGCGATGTCCTTGCCGGCAATGTCCGGGGCCGAGCCGTGGATGGCTTCAAACATGGCCACTTCGGTACCGATGTTGGACGAGCCGGCCATGCCTACCGAGCCGGCGATCTGGGCGGCAATGTCCGAAATGATGTCGCCGTAGAGGTTGGTGGTGACCACCACGTCAAAGCGCTCGGGCTGCTCGGCCAGCAGGGCCGAGCCGATGTCGATGATCAGGCTCTCGGACTCAATGTCCGGGTATTGCTTGGCTACTTCCTTAAACACCTCGTGGAAAAGGCCGTCGGTGTGCTTCATGATGTTGTCCTTCACCATGCAGGTGACCTTCTTGCGACCGTAAGCCCGGGCATAAGCAAAGGCGTAGTGAACGATGCGCTCACAGCCGGGGCGGGTGATCAGCTTGAGACACTGCACCACATCTTCGGTTTGCTGGTGCTCAATGCCCGCGTAGAGGTCTTCTTCGTTTTCCCGGATGATGACCACGTCCAGTTCAGGATGCAAGGTGTGAACATAGGGAGAAAGCGCCTTATTGGGGCGCACATTGGCGAAGAGGCCGAGGGTTTTGCGCAGGGTCACGTTCAGGCTCTTGTAGCCCCCGCCCTGGGGCGTGGTGATAGGCGCTTTCAGGAGCACCTTGGTCTCGCGCAGCGTATCCCAGGCATTCTGGGGGATGCCAGAGGTCTCGCCCCGGGCATATACCTTAGCCCCGATTTCGATCGGGGTAGGGTCTACAGGTGCGCCAGCGGCCTCCAGGATGCGGAGGGTGGCGGCCATGATTTCGGGGCCAATCCCATCTCCGGGAGCGACAGCGATGCGGGTCCGTACGTCAGTGGATGAGGCTGGGTGGATCATAGGTTGATATAGGCTTATTTTGATAGTCATGCTATCAAACGCAAAAGTTAGGCAATTGTTTGGGTTTGTTTAGAATTTATTTTGCCTGTGGCCACTGGCGTGGCCTGAGAAGGGGAGCGTTCATAAATTTTTGGGCACCCAAACACCCGTCCTAACCAGACGAGGGGGACAAGGTTCGGAGAAATGCCACAAAGTCTTTGGGCAGAAACATGTATCTTTAACATGGGTTTTGGATAAAAACCGCTTTGAATGGCTCCAATCGACGATTGTCATGCTGAGCGAAGCGAAGCATCTCATGTGTCCTATTAGATCCTTCGCTGGCGCCCTTCAGACTGGCTCAGGATGACATTCAATCATTTGATAAACAGTCGATTAAATAAAAACCTTCCTCCGCTTATCCCAAACTCACCCTATCTTTAGCTCTCCTGACCGCAAGATGTCAAAAGCGTAATTCTTCCCATCATGTCCCAGCAGCCTCTCCGGACTCTTTTGCTCAATATTCTGGCTGTAGCCGCCGGTCTGGGGCTCGCTCTGGCTGCGGTTTCTTTATCGGTCGGCTGGAGCCTGCCGACTTTGCTGCTGTTTTGGCTTCTGATCACGCCGGCTCTGGCCCTCAACATCCCCCGCTGGATGGATCGAAAGCATGCTGATGGCAAGAGCTCAATCCTTGGCCTGGTATTGTTTTATGTCCTCATGGTCTTCATGATTTATGAGCATGATCAGACCGATTACTTTCGGCTGATGATGTACAGTCTGGTGATCAATCTCGGTATCCTGGGCACCTGGATTTGGGCCAACAAGCGGACGGCGGCCCAGCCCCAGCCGGAGGCTGGTCTAACCGACTCCTGAAACCGCATAGCTCCTACTCCCGCGCCAGCAAGGGAAACCACTGCCCCAGCACCCGCTCGGCGGGCTTGCCACTGGGCGTAAAGCCCTGCGGGTTATGGGTGATGTAGTCCGGAAAAGAGGGCCATTTCCACCAGTACAGTCCCCGGCACCAGTCCGCCTCGGCGATGTGCTCCAGCAGCGCCGCATAGCAGCGGGCCTGATCCAAACCCGCATAGGGCCGGTCCCCGGCCTCGGCATGAGGCGCCACCCAGGGCGCGGGCACCGAGCGGAAGCCTACCTCCGTCAGCAGCAGCGGCCGGTCAAAGCGACCGGCCAGGCCGGCCAGGGTTTCCATGACGTCAGCCATCCCCGCACGCAGCTCCGCGTCACTGAGTTGTGACTTTTTGCCCAAAGGATAGTAGCAGTTTACCCCCACGTAGTCCAGGGCATCAGCAAAAGCCAGATGCTCAATCTCTTCGCCCCAGTTGGCGGCATAGGTGATGGGGCCGCGGTATAGGCTGCGCAGGTCCTCGATCAGGCGACGCCAGGCCTCAGGCTGCTGCCGGGTGGCCTTGACAAACTCCACCCCTACACAAAACATATCCATCTGATGAATCTCTGCCAGCAGGGCATAGTGGGTGATCCAGCGACGGTAGTGCCGGAAAAAGGCTGCCCAGTCGGCCTCGGACTGCATCTCTACCTCGCCCGGCCAGGCCCGGGGAAACCAGATCTGGGGCTTGAGTAGGGTACGCAGGCCCTGCTGCCGGGCCCGGTAGTAACTGTTGAGCACAGAGACGTCGTTTTCGCCTCCGGCATGCTGCCAGATGCGGAAGGGCCCCGGCTGATTGAGTTCCCGGCTGCCCGTATAGGGCACCAGGGCCAGGCTGTTGGTTCCCAGCTTTTTGAGGTCCGAGACCACCTGGGCCACCCCTTGCCCGCCGTAGCCGTCTACGACATTGTAGCCTTCGTGGGCGAGGGTCATGCCCGTGGCCCAGTAGCTGTCCGGAAGATAGCGGCGATTGACCGGAGGATGGGCGCGGGCCAGCCGCGCCAACCAGAGCTCCCAGGCGGCTTGCCAGGTGGCCAGGCTGTCAGGCAGGGGCTCGCCATAGCGCGCCAGCAGCTGGCTGCTTCCCCAGCGATCCAGCAAGAAAGCGGCAAAGGCGCCGCTGAGGGTGCGCCGGACGAGGTCGGGATCTTCGGTGGAATAGAGGGCCTGTAAGTCGGGTAGGGGAAGGCTCCCCCCGGCCGCCCAGAGGCGGCCGGCCCAGTAGGCATAGCCCCGATCCTGCCACTGCGGCGTAAAGGCGACCGCCAGTCCCTCTTCCAGGAGGGGGCTGCCCGCCGGGCCCAAGCGCTGCCGCAGATAGCCG
>RFHL01000377.1 GCA_003696875.1 Bacteroidota bacterium
ATAGTCCACCTCAAAGATAAAAAAAGAGGCCAAAAAATTTGCTTATCCTGAGTATAACTTCGCTGGCGCCCTTCGGGCTGGCTCAGGATGACATTCAAAAACTTGATAAACAGTCGATTATAGAAAAGTCTTTCTCCACTTATCCAAAACTCACGGTATGCTTTAGAGCAAGTCGTCTCCCGCAGCTATTTTTTTCCGCCTCTGCGCCCATCCGGGGCGGTCTCGTCCCCATCACCCCCTTGCCATGCTTGCCCTTCGCATCTTGCTAATCGGCATCACCCTCTGTTTCATAAGCCTGCAAGGATTGCAGGCACAGGAGGTCACTTTGGTCAAGTCCGTCTTCTTTGGTGGCGGCAGCTACTATATAGATCCTGCCCAGATCGAGGAGGTCAAAGCTTTCATAGAGCAGGCCCCGGGGGGGATCGCTCGGCATCAGGTCGTTGTGTCCAGTCATACCGACAACATCGGCGGGGCTGCCTACAACCAGTGGCTGTCTGGCATGCGGAGCGAGACGGTGTCCGGGGTACTCCACAAGCTCGGACTGAGCCCCGACCAGATCCTGATCCAGAACAATGGGCAGCAAAACCCCTACTATGACAATCAGACCCTGCACGGGCGATTGGCCAATCGCCGGGTAGACATCATTCTCCTGCCCATAGTGCTATGAGCCCTGGGCTACAGTTCCTGCTACTCCCCCATCGACGTGATCCAGTCATGAATCAGCGTGAGGGCCTCCTCATGTACGCCCACGCGTCCCAGTTCGGGCATCATCACCCCCGGATCGGTCGAGGCCATGCGGTAGTAGAGGATAGAGGCCTCCGGATCACCCGGCACAATGTCGTATTGCAGGCCGCCTGACCCCCGGCCAGCCGCTACGGGAGGTTTGTTTACCCCCAGCACTCCCGGGTCAGTCTGGTGAATGTCCAGAAAAAGCCCCGAAGTCTTGGCCGGGCCTTCGGCCCGGTGGCAGTGCGCACAATTGATGTCGAGCCAGGCCCGGGCTCGCTCGTCCAGGGTGCCGCTTTGCGGATCGTCCCAGACGGCTACGCGGGGAATGTCGGCCGGGTCGGCCGGCAGGCCCGTCAGCAGGCCCTCGGCCTGCCAGTGGGCGAGCTGGTTGTGAC
>RFHL01000378.1 GCA_003696875.1 Bacteroidota bacterium
ATCGAAGGCGGCTTTGAACTCATCGATTGTCAGGTGGATTCCGCCCATCTCAGGAGCCTCGGTGCCCGCCTGATCGCTAGAGCGGAGTTTCAGGGCTATCTAAAGAAGTGGTGCAAAGAACGGCGCCCATGGAATCCTGAAAACAAATAGGGTTCAGCCTAAGGGCTGTAAAGCCTGAGGTAGCTTCGGAAAGCTAATCTACCAAAGTCACTGACAAATTCGCGGTGCATCTGGGTTGTCAAGTCAGCCCTAAGTAATCTGACTCAAAAAATACTCAAAAAGTGGGCCCGGCGCCAAAAGATGCGTTTCCTCGTCCCGCTGGAATTCAGGGTGCCACTGCACCCCATAGGCAAAGCTATCTCCGGTATAACGCACGGCCTCGATCAGGCCATCGGGCAGGCTTTCGGCCTCGCTTTGCAGGGAATCAGCCAGTCGGTCGATGGCCTGATGATGGATCGAGTTGATCGTGACTCGCCCGTCCACCCCATAGATCTCTGCAAGCAGGCTACCTGGCTTGATGTCGAGCTCATGATACAGGCGGTCATAGACATCCGGGTCGCGGTGCTTGCGCGCCCCCTTGCGCTCTGTCTCGGTGTCCTGATACAGGCTGCCGCCAAGGGCCACATTCAGGAGCTGGTGTCCACGGCAAATCCCAAGGATCGGCTTTTTGGCCTCAAGGCAGGCCTGCACCAGTTCAATTTCATAGAGGTCGCGGTAGCGGTCTCCGGGCCAGCGTCCATCCTCGATGGGCCTTGCACCGTAGCTCTCTGGGGCCACATCCGACCCCCCTTGCAACAGAAGGGCGTCCACCGAATCCACAACATCCGAAACCGAGATGCGCCCCTCGGCCTTGGGCAGGAGGAGGGGCATTGCACCATGCCTCATACAGAGCTGCGACATGGACTGTTCCATATAAAGCAGGCGCTTGCCCTTGAAGATGGGACGAGCGGGATCGGGATGAAAAAAGCAGGCTGATAGTCCAATTCGTTTCATAATATTAAATTATTATGTTTATTATATGATTTTTTATTGCTTGTGGG
>RFHL01000379.1 GCA_003696875.1 Bacteroidota bacterium
CAAACTGCGTCTGCTGGTTTACGAAGACTACCAACTTACGCCCCTTCACCTGGACCTCACGAATATCCTCCAGGAGAAAGGCGCCTTCCTCATAGTAGCACTTGCTGGTGGTGAAGAGGATCACCCCACTGCTAAAGGTGCCGGAATAGTAATGCATGGCCACCACGTCGGCCGGACTCGAGATCTGGGTAAATTTCAGCAGGACCTTCCCCAGCCGGGTGGCCGGCAGTTTGGGCACGACGTACAGGCCGTTTTTTTCGTCTTGGGGAAACTTCCTTTTCAGCAGCTCAGCATACATGTTCAGATCGATATTGAGAATCGGGAGGCGAGACAAACATTGGTGATTCCCCAAGTTACGGAAAAGCCCGGAATCCACAGGATCGCTGCTTCCTTTGCCAAAGTTGTCCGCGGCCTTCGGCATCCTGATAAAAATTGCTTATTTGCAATACAGGGGATGCCCCCTGCATCAGGAAACGAAAGCTATTTGAAGGAGCAGCCCCTGCTCCCCCATGTCGAAGCCCTCACGCTCATGGAAGGAAGCGGTCGGACCACCGTCACAGAAATCACCGTTCGTAGCTGGACCCTCGACCTGTATGGACAGGTCAGCAATGCCAAGTTTCTCGAGTTTCTGGAAGAAGCCCGCTGGGACCACTTTGAAGGCCTCTTCGAGTCCGGGATGTTCATGGAGCTCGGCCTGGCCTTCATGCTGGTCAATGTCAACATCAACTACCGCGGCGCGGCGCGTCTGGGGGACATCTTGGACATCGAGACCCACATCAAGCGCCTGGGCAGCAAGAGCATCACCCTGTCTCACCAGATCACCCGCCGCCGCGGGCAGGAGATCATCCTCGACGGCGACGTCACCTTTGTTATCAAGGATCTGGAGAAAAATGAGGCCGTGCCCATCACCGGACGTATGCGGGAGATGTTTCAACGCGAGTTTAATTGATGGCCTTTTGCTTGTGAGGTGAAAAGACCCTACTGCCTCCGGGTGCCGGGGGCCAGCCAAGGGCGACTAGGCAGGCAAAAGCCGGTAATGGCTCTCTGTCACCTGCTGCCAGGCAGCCGCAGGCAGTCGCTGCCAGGTTTCCACCCGTACCTTGTTTCCTGCCGGGAAGCGACGGAACTCCAACTCCCTGACCGGCAGGGGCTCGGGGCCGCTCCACCAGCCCTCGACCCGGTCGTCTGCAATGGCAAACCCCAGCCGCAGCGGCTGCGGCAGCGGATTGCGCAGGCGCAGGTCCTTGTAGCCGAAGACCACCGTCGCATCGGCTCCGAGCGGGGTGTAGCGGGTCTCTTCGGTATAGATATCGAGCGAATGCGGATAGCGCTCCAGCACTTCCAGCCCACCGAGCAGGGCCAGGTGATAGATCAAGCCTGAGATCTGGCAAAGGCCCCCCCCCACGGCCGATTGCAAGCGGCCATTGATGAGGTTTCGGCCCTCCCGGAAACCCTGTCGCCGACCCGGGCGGCCTACCGCTGCCCAGAAAGAAAAGATCGCTCCGGGGGCGATTTCGAGCTTCGCGATGCGCCCACAGGCGAGTCGGATGTTGTGGAGCTTGTTTTCGTGGAGGGCGGAAGGGAAAACCGGCTGACTCACAGAGAGTCGGGAGGGCCAATCGGCCGGCGGTGCCGGGCGCGCC
>RFHL01000380.1 GCA_003696875.1 Bacteroidota bacterium
CATCCAGGGCTCATCGTTCCAGACGTAATCCAGATCCCAGACGACCGTGGCTGTGTGCGGCGCCATCTCCCAAAGAAAGCCGTAGGGGTCGCCTTTGTCGACGCGGTACCCTGAGTGGTTGGAGACGATATGGTACTTGTAAAGGATGCCCTTTTCGACGCCCGGAATGAATCCCTCCCAGACGCCGCAACCATCATCACGGGCGCGCAACTGGTGGACTTCGGGCTCCCAGGCATTGAATTCGCCGATGACGGAAACCTGGCGCGCATTGGGAGCCCATACCGCAAAATAGACCCCCGGCACCCCGTCGGCTTGAACCAGGTGGGCACCGAGCCGCTCATACAAGCGGCAATGATTGCCCTCTTTCAGCAGGTAGGCATCCAGTTCTCCAAACAGACTGAAATCATAACGCACCGGTTCTCCCATGAAATCGGCTCCTCCCAAAAGCCGGATCGCGACCCCGTCGATCCTTGCCGCCCCAGAAGCAAATCCACTGCTCGGTCCGAACGCCACGGGGAGAGCGCCGTACGAAGCCACACGACAATCGAAGCCGGACTCTCCCCCTCGCCCGTCGCACCACCGAGCTCCGTCCCTTCGGCCGCGAACCCAGCCGGTCCCCGGCATGCATGAACCCTGATCGCCCTATGCCTCCTCGATGAGGATCCGCTTGGATATCTGCTCGACACGGGCACAACCCACCATGGTCATGAGTCGACGCAGCTCCTCGGTGACGATCTCCACCACGCTCTGAACCCCGTCCTTTCCGGCCGCCGCCAAACCGTAGAGAATCGGACGACCCAGCCCCACCAGACGCGCCCCAAAGGCCAGCCCTTTGAGCACGTCGCTGCCGCGCCGGAAGCCTCCGTCCACAAAGATCTCCACCTTCCCGGCAACGGCCTGAACGATTTCGTCCATCACCTGCAGCGGATGCGGCAAGTAATCCAACGTATGGGCCCCATGGTTGGAAACCATGATGGCGTCGGCTCCCGCCTCCACGCATTTGAGAGCGTCTTCTGCGCTGAGAACGCCTTTGAGTACCAGCGGCACCTGGACCATCTGCCGGATACGACCCAACTCCTTCGAACTCAAAGGCAGACAGTCCGATGCCATCTGCCGGTCCTTCACTTTGGTGCCCTGCCC